>CAJOED010000006.1 GCA_905233335.1 uncultured Synergistales bacterium | reverse complement strand
GGGAGACATGGAAGTAATATTCACGGTTGCGGTTGATGAGCAAGATTTATGATGAGTAAGAATTATGCTGTCAGGGAGTAATTCTCTCTGGCAGTTTTTTTAATGTCGTATAATAATCATATCCCAAAGTTGCAGGAGGTTTTTCCGCGTGGCAGACAACACAAAAACATTCAGTGATTTATGGCGCGAAACTATTTATACGGCGCACGTTAATTTTTTGCGGAAACGTAATCTTTTCGATGAGTGGAAACAGTTTAAGGCAGGGAAAAAATTACGTCAGGACGATTTTCGGTTAATGTCGGAGTTCATAAAGTTACATGCAGATACTCCCGTATAATTACGCGTCAGAAATCCCCGCGATAATCACAAGCCTGAAACCCGACGCAAAAACTTTCAGGTTCGTGATACCCTCGCGCAAGGACAGAATATTCTTTCACGTCCCCGAAACTTACGACGTATGGACGTGGCAGGAAATCTACGAGGACATCAACAGGACTCACAGACGGCGCGTAATTTCTCCCCCTGACCACCGTCTTATTCTGCGCTCGATACTTGAGGAAGTGCTCGCTGAATACCCCGAAAAGCAGAAACAATTTCCCGGACTCACGCGTCCCGGCTTTTTGTCGGTAATCTCTACGGACATACGCGAACTCCTGAATGAGGCCGTCAAACCCGAACAGCTCACTCACATCCCGGAAAGCGACAACCCGTCAGAATTCCTGCTCCCGGAAGTTTACGCGCGCTATATTGAGTACCTCGAAAAGTATAATTTGCTCGACAGTGCCCAGATATGGACATCAGCATATACCGAACTCCTCAAGGAGCAAAGCTGGGGGCGTGAACTCGTTATTGTGTTCGTGGGCTTCATGTCGTTCAATCACGGACAGCTTGAACTCGTGCAGGGCCTCAATGACAGGTGCAGGGAGCTAATTATCGTCAAGCCTGAATCGTACTTGGCCGGGCTTCATGATGTCAGTTCACAGTTCGGGGGAATGACGACAGCAAAAACATCATCAGGCAGAGTGATAGAGATACCGTCAGCAGAACCGGGACTCGAAAGTGAGATTATCGCGCGGACTCTGGCTCTATGGGCGGACGAGGGAAAAATAACGAGCTTTGACGATGTCGGCATGATGATTAGTGCGGGACGTGAAGAGGCATTTGCGGCGGCATTCGGGCGTTACGGCGTGCCTTATGACTTCATGTCGGGCGTGAGTATCAGTCAGACTCTTCCGGGCAGAGTGTTAGCGGCAGTAAGGAGCCTCAATACCCGCAATTTTCCGACGTACGATACAGCAATGCTTTTCACGCAGTCATGTTTTGCCGGAAAAAATTTCCCCGTAATGCGCGCTTATCGTGCAGGTGTTTCCGGGCTTGATTCGTGGGAAGAGTATTTATCACAGCATGACGAGAAACCTTTTTCAGACGCTTTGAGGGCTGTACGTGCGATAAGAAAATTCTGTGATACCCTCGCGAACAAAAATACTCCGGCGCGAATAATGAATGCGTTTCGTGAGTTTCTTACGGCTGACGGGCTGTGGCTCAATCACGACGACAAAATATCACCCTTCCCGGAACTTGACGAGAGCATACGTCTCACAGCGAGCGCAATTCAGACGGTGGAGCAGAAATCACTTGCGCTTGATGAGCTTATGCCTGACTTGGGAAAAGTACAGGACGACAGAATGAACGGTGATGAAGCGTATGAATTTCTTGAGGACTGGTGCAGGAACACGAACACCCGCGCCCCCGTGCAAATTTCGAACGCCGTACGTATCTTCACGGGACAGCCTCCCGTCCTGGCCGCATTCCCTGTGTGGCTCATGACCGGCATAACCCAAAAATCATGGTCGGGGAACATCACGAGTTCGCCGCTTCTCGGAGCTGCAGAACGCGAAATTCTGCACATTCCCACGCTGACTGACAAGGCCGCACAACGTGAAGCACTCTTCCGTCGGTTGATACACACGGGCGAAAAAATTACGGTGATCTCACGCCCCGAACTTGATGATGAAGGTCGTCCTGTCAGCGAGTCCCCGTTCATGAGGAGATTCTTTGAGGATTTTCCGGGATGGGTGAAGGACGCGAGGACATCGGAAGGCATAAGTATTCTGCTCGGCAATGACGGCTTCACGTTCCCGGAAGTTGACGCAGGAGAAGCACAGCCCCGAAAAATTCCCGTCATCATGAAGAAGGCTCATGCTGTCGGTGCAAGCGATATTCACGAGCTTTTGGGGTGTCCGTTCGTATGGTGGCAGAAAAAGCAGGCGGCAATCTACGAGAAAGACACGGAGATAGCTCCCGCATACGAGTGGGGGAACATGCTTCACAAGTACTGGGAGTGCGTATGGAGAAAATACCGCGTGGACATGAGCGCGTCAGGAAAAATCTTCACGCACACAGCAAAAACAGAATGGCAGAAATTATTACTCGCTGACGGTGAAGACTACGGGGAGTTTTCGCGCCTAGTTCATGACTTCCGGCTGAAACGCAAGCTGAAGGGTATAACGTTCAGGGTCAACAGATTAATCATTCTGCAGTCGGCAATAATCGACGCACTTCATGAGGCGGGCTACGAACACGAAAAAATACTCCTTGAGGACGAAGCACACCTGAAAGCAACGATAGACGGCGTTACGTTCTTGGGACAATGCGACAGAATAGAGATTTTGCGAAACCCCGACGGAGAATATATCGCGTTCATTGCTGACTACAAAGAAGGAAACGGCGCAAACTATGAGGGCAGTACGAAAATCACCGGGCGTTCGTGGAATGTTGACGGGCGTGAAAAGTTCTCGTATGGGCTTCAGCTCTCTGTGTACGCGGCGTTGTTCAGTGAGTGCAAATTGTCGGGAGTGTATATTCTCGGACTTGAGGACGGGCAGATTTCGGGAAGTTTTGACGGCATGACCTCAAAAATTTTCAGCGGGCACAAGTCCAAAAAGTTCAACACGGACATAGCAGAAAGAATTAGTGAGGGTGAATACGCTATGAATTGTGCCGTGAGAGTTCTGAAATCAGGAGAGTTCGCGCCCGATTACGACTCTGATTTATGCCGGTGGTGCAGTGTGAAAAGTTTGTGCCGAAAAGGTGAGTTCAAGGGAGAAATTTTGCAGGAGGACGACGACTAGCAGCCCTCCCGCATTACTCTCTATGCTTCTTCTCTCTATGCTTCTTCCAGCGCGCTCGTAACCTTGTAGCCGGCATCGCGGATCAATATATCTTTCCTGAAAAGTTCGAGGTCATGTTTTACCATGCGTTTTATGAGTTCCGGGAAAGTTATTTTGCGTTTCCACCCCAGCTTTTTCTCTGCCTTTGACGGGTCGCCAAGTAACAAGTCTACTTCTGTCGGACGGAAATATCGCGGGTCAACCTCAATTACTACACGCCCGGTCTTTGTGTCAATGCCTTTCTCGTCAAGCCCTTCACCCTGCCAGTCGATGTCCATACCGGCCTCATGGAACGCAAGCGTCGCGAACTCCCTCACCGAATGCGTCTCTCCCGTAGCAATCACGAAATCTTCAGGCTTCTCCTGCTGTAGTATCAGCCACATAGCTTTCACGTAGTCTTCAGAGTGCCCCCAGTCGCGCTGTGCGTTGAGGTTGCCGAGATATGTCCGCTCCTGAAGGCCAAGCGCAATACGTGCCGCCGCCCTCGTGATTTTTCGTGTTACGAACGTTTCGCCGCGTAATTCTGACTCGTGGTTGAACAGAATACCGTTGCACGCGAACATGTTGTACGCCTCGCGGTAATTCACCGTGATCCAGTACGCATAAAGTTTCGCCGCAGCATATGGGCTTCTAGGGTAGAACGGAGTAGTTTCATTTTGAGGGACTGCCTGAACTTTTCCGTAAAGCTCGCTCGTCGATGCCTGGTAAAATTTCGTGTGCTTCTCAAGTCCCAAGATCCTTATTGCCTCAAGGAGCCGCAACGTTCCGAGTCCGTCAGAGTCTGCTGTGTATTCGGGAGTCTCGAACGAAACGCTGACGTGGCTTTGTGCCGCAAGGTTGTAGATCTCGTCGGGCTGTATCATCTGTACCATGTGTATCAAGTTCGACGAGTCTGTGAGATCTCCGTAGTGCAGAAAAAATTTGTGTCCTTCCTCGTGCAAGTCCCGGTAAAATCTGTCAATACGCGCCGTGTTGAAGATTGAGCTTCTCCGCTTGAGGCCGTGAACTTCATAGCCCTTTTTCAGCAGATATGATGTCAGATATGCTCCGTCCTGCCCGGTTATTCCCGTGATTAGTGCCTTCTTCATGCGTTATTCTCCTTTCAGTGTCCACCCTGCATTTATCGCCATCGGCCCCGTCCTTTGAAGCACACAGTACGGCGACGGTGTCAGCGGCCCCTCAATTCTGAACGCTACGGATGGAACTTTTGAGCGCGGCCCAGGCTGTGTGATCCATTGTCCGTTGTAGAGGCGTATTGCAAGTTCGAGGTGTTTTTCGCCCAAATTCAGAGTTTCGAGCGGCACACGTGAACGCAGGCACACATGACCTTCAAGCGTCGGTATCTCGTCCGAACTCTTCACCTGGTCGCTGTGATACGTCCAGTACAGCAGAGAGCCTTCCATTGTCCGAAGTGCATAGCCCACGCAAAGTTCAGGGGTCGGCTTCTTCGCAATGCCCTCAATCTCTACATACAGCTCATCATTATGGGAAAGGGACGCAAAATTCACTTCACCTTTCGCGTTGTACAGTCCGAAACGTAATGGCTTGAAGTATTCGTTCTCGTACGCATTGCCTGGGTTGTTCCATTCTGCGTCGGTAGCTCCGAGCTGTGCGTACTGCATGTATCTGTTCACGCCGTCGACGACATCATCAGCCTCAAAAACTTTCTGTCCCTTTTCGAGGCATATTACCCTGTTGCAGAGCTGTAACACCGCGCCCATATTATGACTCACGAAAAGAATCGTCCGGCCTTCCTTGTGGCTTATTTCGTCCATTTTGCCAAGACATTTTCTCTGGAACTCCATATCACCGACCGCAAGAACTTCATCAACAATCAGAATTTCTGATGTCAGGTGTGCGGCAATCGCAAAGGCAAGTCGTACGTACATCCCGCTCGAATATCTTTTTACGGGAGTATCAAGAAATTTCTCAACGCCGGAAAATTCTACTATGCTGTCGAAATTCTTTTTGATCTCCCATGACTTCATGCCCAAGATTGACGCGTTCATGTAAATGTTTTCGCGCCCCGTCAAGTCCGGGTGAAATCCCGTGCCGACCTCAAGAAGACTCGACACTCTGCCTTTGAGGGATATTCTGCCTTCTGTCGGTGAAGTTATGCGGCTCAAGAGTTTCAGCAGCGTAGATTTCCCCGCGCCGTTGTGCCCGACAAACGCAACACGTTCACCCTGCTCAACGTTGAACGACAGATTACGCAACGCCCAAAATTCTTCTTCGTTCAGGGGAATAGATCTTTCAGCGAACGGGTGCCGTATTCGCCGCTTCAACCTTTGGACGTAATTTCCGAGAAGGTCATAAAGCCGCGTCTCTCTCTGATGATGTATCAGGTATCTTTTGCCGAGATTTTCTACTTTCAGTGCAAGCATATTCTTTTCACCCTCCCTAAATGAAGTCCGCAAATGTTTTTTCCGTCTTCCGAAAGAACTTCATGCCCGACCAGAAAACAATAACTGACATTATTATTGATATGAAGAATGCAGGAGGATAGAGCGAGCTTGATGTTCCCTGAATGCACCACCTGAAACCGTCGATAACTCCCACCATAGGATTAAGCGAGTACAACAGCCGCCATCTTTCCGGGATTACCGAACTCGAAAAACCCACCGGCGAAACATACAGACCGAACTGCACAATGAACGGCATAATGTGATGCAGGTCGCGGTATTTTACGCCCATTGCCGAAAACCAGAAGCCTATACCCATTGCCGTAACTGCTGCAGGAATGAAGAACACGGGAAGTAATAATATTGTCGGTGAAGGGAGAAAGCCGTAAAATGCCATCAACAAGCACAGCATGACGAACGAAATCAGGAAATCTACGACGTTCACGAGCACAGCAGAAACAGGAAGTATCAATCGCGGGAAATATATTTTGCTGAGCATCTGTCCGCCCTTCTGCACCGCACCGGCACTCTGACCCATTGCACCCGAAAAAAACTGCCAGGGCAATAACGCAGAAAATACCATTATGGGATACGGCACTGTGCCTTCTGTCGGGAGCTTGGCCACGCGACCGAATACCACCGTGAAGATTATCATGCTCAATAATGGACGTATGACGCTCCACGCAATGCCTATTACTGTCTGTTTGTAGCGCACAAGAATATCACGCCACGCCATAAAGAAAAATAATTCCCGGAACTTCAGAAGTTCAAGAATAAAATCTGCTGTCGTTCTGTTCGGCTCAATCACTAAATCAAAACCCTCCATGTCTTTGGGTGTGAGCCATTGCTTTATTTTTTGTTTGTACATGTAAAGTATTTTCCCTCCGTTTATCTCAAGTCGAAATTTATTTGTGCTCCGGCTTCCGTCAATATATCTGCTGTCTCGTCATCATTATTCATCATCGCATACATCAGAGCATTCATTCCGCGTCTGTCAGTTATGTTCACGTCCGCGCCGCTACGAACTAACATTCTCACGACCTCGATCTGTGCTTCATGCTTCACGGCAGCATACAACGACGAAAACGCACACCACGAATCCCCGCCCTTTGCACGGACTGCTCCCGTACGTATAAGTGCCTGTAGCAAAATATTCGGCTGCATGTCGACACCTGCAGAAGCCCACATTAACGCCGTCAATCCCTTTTTGTCCTGTGCGTCAATCTTTGCGCCGAACTCCAGCAGCATGTTGATGATGTCGAAATCAGGCTCCTCAGCAATAGAAGCAATCATCAGGGGAGTGCGTCCGCTGTCGTCGGGGATGTTCGGATCCGCGCCGCTCTCAAGCAGAAGCCTCAATGCACCTCCGCCCGTCATCACAGAATACATTAACACTGTGCGGCCTTCTGAATCCCTCATATTTACGTCCGCGCCGTTGTCGATGATGACCCGCAAAAATTTTTCGTTCCCTGCCCTTACCGCAAACACAAATGCTTCTTCGTAGTCCGTGCATTTCCTGAAGAGTGCCGCGATAATTTCCGGGTCTAATTCACTGTCAGGGTCTTTCTTGTCTTTGCCGGGGTTGGTGATTGCGGCGGCGTATGTCATTATGTTAGTCCCCTTGAAGTCTTTTGCGTTCACGTCCGCACCGAGCGAGATTAACAGGTTGACGGCTTCCGTATTGTTCGACATTACAGCAGAGAGAAGCGCATTGCGTCCGTCCTTGTTCGTGGAGTTGATGTCTCCTCCTGCTTTCACTATTTTTTTCACCGAGTCCATTTTACCCGCAAGTATGGCTGCCGTGAAACCGTCGGAACATTCCGCGCCGTTCTCAAGAAGTGCCCGTAGTGCGTCGTCGTTGCCTTCTGCCACAGCTACAAATATCGGTGATACTGACGTGCCGTATACTGTTCCGTGTTCGTCGGGGTCAATCCCTGAATGAATAGCCTCGCTGACTTCTTCATACGTACCGACAGAACAGAGTTCAAGAAATTCATTCTGCGTTATCAAAAACTTATCACCTCTCAAAAAATTCATGGGCTTCATTCACTATATCATTAACACTGTAATTATTGCTATTCTTCTCACGGGTAAGACAGCAGAGAAACTCTATATTTCCTTCCGTGCCTCTTATGGGTGAATGTGTCAGCCCTGAAACGTAAAACTTTGTGTTGTCCCACACGAACTGCAAGATGCCTTCAAGCACTTCTGCATGTATGGCTTTGTCCCGGATTACCCCGCGAGAAACTTTCTCACGTCCTGCCTCGAACTGCGGCTTGATGAGAACAACAGCACATTCACGCGCAACCTCATCAATCACGGGCAGAATGAGTTTCAGCGAGATGAACGAAACGTCGCACCCGGCAAAATCTATTTCGTCGGAGAAGTCATCACGAGTCAGGTATCTTGCGTTAGTTCTGTCCATAACGACAACGCGCTCATCACTAGCGAGCCTCCATATTAGCTGCCCGTAACCGACATCAACAGCGTAAACTTTCCGTGCACCTTTCGCGAGCATTACGTCAGTGAAGCCCCCTGTAGACGCTCCGAAGTCAGCGCATACTTTCCCGGCAACATCAAGCCCGAAAACATCGAACGCACGCAATAACTTTTTCGCTCCTCGTCCCGCCCACTGTGATATTTCGTCGAGCGTAATTTGTGCGTCGTGTGAGAACATTGCGCCCGATTTCGTTACGACTTGGCCGTTGACCCGGACTTTTCCCGCCATGATGAGAGCTTGAGCTTTGTTGCGTGTTTCAGTCAGTCCCTGTTCGCATATGAGTTTGTCGAGGCGTTCTCTATCCTTCATGCTGTATACCTTGTGTGTTGCTGTTACGTTCTGTGAGGCTGTGAGTTTCCTGCTGTGTCCTCTGTGCAATATGTTTCACGCCGTAATTCCTCCCTGCAATGAACACGCTTTGTACGTAGCTATTATGTTTTCGGGAGTGAGGCCGTACATCTCTCTCTGCTCCTCCTGTGTAGCATGTTTCACGCAAACGTCCGGCACACCGAAACGCAATAACTTCACGCCGTAATTCCCTTCCGCAATGACCGCCGCAACAGCTTCACCGATACCGCCGGGCATGTAGTTCTCCTCAAGCGTCGCAACAACCTCATAACGCCGCAGAACTTCACCTAGCACATCGACATCAAGAGGCTTTACTCTCCGAACGTCATACACTCCCGGAACACTAAGCCCCTCACGACCGGCCAAGTCCCGGACTGCCAGCATCGTACTCACAGAAGCACCGTGCCCAAGCAACGCCCACTTTGCGCCGTCATGAAGTTTCACGATACCGCGTTCACTGTCAACGCTGATATTTTCGGGAGGAATTTTTCCGCGCGGATAACGTATCAATGTCGGAGCATTACGCTTTGAGGCTGTCAGCATTGCCGCTTTCAACGAGGCTTCATCACACGGAGCGTATATCTCCAAGTTCGGGATTGCACGCCCCCAGGGAATATCAAGCAAGCCTTGATGTGTATCACCGTCAGACCCGGCAAGCCCCGCACGGTCTACCATGATTACGACGGGCAAATTCTGGAGCGCAATATCGTGCATGAGCTGGTCCATTGCCCTCTGCAGGAACGTAGAATATATGAACACCCAAGGCCGCATACCTCCCGCCGCAAGTCCTGCCGCCATAGTGAGCATATGACTTTCAGCGATACCAACATCGAAAAATCTTTTCGGGAACTCACGCGCAAACTTCTCCAGCTTCACTCCCGTAGACATTGCCGCCGTGAAACACACAATGCGCTCATCGTTCATAGCGAGTTCTTCAGCAATCTCGGAGGCCGCCTCACTCCATGTACGAGCTTTCACTTCTCCTGCGGGCGATAACTGATGGTATTTCGTCGGGTCTGCTTCTGCTTCTGCTAATCCTTTTCCCTTTACCGTGTTGAAGTGCAGGATAACAGGACGGTAATAATTTTTCGCGAGTTCCAAAATTCTCTCTGTGTTCTTTATGTCGTGCCCGTCGAAAGGCCCCCAGTACTTTATGTCGAGGTCATCAAAAATATTATTCGGTTTCAGAAAATATTTGAATGCGTCCCGGAACTTTGCGAAATATGGATTGTATTTCACTCCCGCGCGTTTTCGTATTGCGTTCTTTATGCGCCTGTAGAATGTGTTTGCTGATAATCGCGCCAGTATCGTCGAAAATCCACCGACCCTGTTGCTGATTGAGTGCCGGTTGTCGTTCAGAATGATTATGAGTTTCGTGTTCGTCTCGTGAACGTAATTCAACGCCTCAAGTGCCAAGCCGTTAATGAGTGATGCGTCCCCTATGAAGGCTATTACGTGCCGTTTCTCGTGGAGCAAGTCCCTGGCCTTTGCGAATCCCAACGCCGCAGATATTGATGTGCTGCTGTGCCCGGTGTTGAAGTGGTCGCATGGGCTTTCATTGCGTCGGGGGAAACCTGATATTCCGTCCTTCAGCCGCAGCGTGTGAAACTGATCGAATCTGTCCGTGAGTATCTTGTACGGGTAAGACTGATGGCCGACATCGAAAATTATTCTGTCGTTGTACGGGTCAAATTTCCGCAGCATTGCGATAGTGAGTTCGACGACTCCCAATGATGAACCCAAATGCCCGCCGTTCTGCCTCACTGTGTCGATGATGACTTTGCGCACCTCATCAGCAAGCGAGGGTAAATCTTTCTCGTCGATGCTCAATAAATCTTTCCGCGTAAAACCTGGCTTCAAAAATTCCATGTTACTCTATCCCCCCTCTCACAACATAAAATTACGGGGGACTTCAGGCACCAAGTTATGTCGAAAATCCCCCGTTCGTGTCAATGAGTTAGTCAAACTTTCGGAACTCATACGCGGCAAATTGTGCGATAAGCTGTAGTGAGGCGAGCTGTGAACGATCAAGCACATTATGACCTTCTTTTCCGAGCGCGATAATTCCGACGAGAGAATTATCATCACACACCGGGAAAATATATTTCATTGCCGACGCTTTCAGAATATCTTTCCACGGACACCCGGCCAAGCCCCATGACCTGAATATCGCATCGGGTGAACTCACAGACAAGTCATAGTGCGACTCGCTGACCTTATCGCCTGCTACAGCCCCCGATGATGACGGAAGCAGTGTCGTATCAACTTCCGCGCGAATGTGCCCTGTACGTCTTTCCGCGAGAGTGTAGCCTTTGCGTGATTTGTTCCATACAGCGAGGAGGCAGTTAGTCATTCTGCACTGTTCCATGAATATATCGACGAGCAGCGAGAAAAATCTTGCTTTGTCCTCCGCCCCACGTAACACTTTCAGGACGTTCGAGAGTGAGAGCACCGTAAATTCTCCCGCAGAAATATTTGCTTCTGCTCTCTGTGATTGAAGCCTCAAGTTGTTGATAGCGATTGCGCGCACTGCAAGGTTTCCGAGAAGCTCAAGAAAATTCATTGTCTGGTCGTCAGGGAGTTCGTCCCAGTGAATGACACAGAACAATCTGCAATCACCTTCAGCAACAGGAAGAATCACCTCGACGGGCGAATCGTTCTTGACGACTACGGGCGTGGGCGGAAGAATTTGTGCGGCGTAAATC
The DNA here is from genome assembly GCA_905233335.1 of uncultured Synergistales bacterium. Taxonomy (GTDB): domain Bacteria; phylum Synergistota; class Synergistia; order Synergistales; family Aminobacteriaceae; genus JAFUXM01. Next base: position 6,682 of record CAJOED010000006.1, on the reverse strand, counting down.
CCGGTGCGTTCGGGTATGCTGTCGGCCTGTCCGTTGAACAGTGTGAGGTAGCTTCCTTCGTCCTTGAGTATCACGACGGATTTCGGGAACAAGCTCTCCTGTAGTACGTCAGTCAGGAACGACGCGAAATATTGCAGCGGCATCGGCTCAAAAATAGAAGCAAGAGTGTTCTTTGTCGCAAGTATCATGTACGACAGGCGCGATAATTTTTTCTCGGTGTCAGAGATTTTTCGTGAGGTCTGCCAAAGTCTTATTATTCCCGCGTACGGTTTGAGTTCCTTGATGAGAGTATCAGGGCTTGCGGGCTTGTCCTTCAGGAGTATGTACACTTCCCAATGTGCTCCGCGAACACGAACGACTCCCGGCCAAGTTGATGAGGCTTCTGCAAAATCAATCTCGAATGCTTCACGTGCGATATTGTGAGAGAATAACTTTGTGATGTCGTCTTTGAGTGTCAGCGATTGAGGAACAACACCAGCCGCATCAATAACGCTCAAAGTTCCGGGTGCGGAGCTTTCAACGACGAGTGCTTTTATGTTCTTCTCATTGAGGAAATCCGTAAGAATTTTCAGTGCTCCTCCTGACATGAGGAAATCTATTTTGCTGTATAGTTCGTTAATATTTTCTGACATGGGATAATCAATAGCACCTCCGGCAAAAAATTTTTTGTTGTTTATTTTATCGCTTTTTCCCTTCAAAATCGTATAATATATTCGTTAATTTACCACATTCTATAAAATTTACTCTTGAAGGGCTGGCGTTAATATTTATGATTGAAGTACATCGCCTTAACGGTGAGGCGTTTTTGCTGAACTCCGACATGATTGAAACTATAGACGTAACGCCGGATACTGTATTGCGTCTTCTGAACGGACACAGATATGTAGTGCGCGAAAAAGTGAAGGACGTATACAGGAAGATAATAGCCTTCAGGAAAGCAGCAGGGTATACGTGCATAATTGCGAACACTGCTGACGAATCACAGGAATAATACGGCAGAGGTGAGCGCGTTTTGGATTTAACAAGTCTTATAGGATTTCTCGCAACATGGATTCTGGTTATTGCGTCGATGGCATCGGGCGGCAATATCGGAGCATATATCGATGTCCCTTCATTGATGATAACGATCGGCGGCGCAATCGGAGCAACAATTATCTCCAACCCCGGCGACAGGCTCAAAGCAATAGGCGGATGCATGAAGAACGTATTTATGTTTCAGGAGCCGGATCTTGTCGGAATGGTGCAGATGATAGTGAGCTTTGCGGAAAAGGCTCGGCGTGAAGGACTCTTATCGCTTGAGGCTGATGTTGCGGAAGTTGACAGCGACTTTATGAGGAAGGCAATACAGCTTGTAGTTGACGGAACAGACCCGGAACTTGTGCGGGCGATACTTGATACAGAAATCGGAAATTTCGAGGACAGGCACAAAGCCAACAAGGGAGTGTTCGACAACCTTACGGAGTTTGCGCCTTCATTCGGAATGATAGGTACACTTATCGGACTAATCGCAATGTTGGGAAACCTTCAGGACGTTAACGCACTTGGCCCCGGCATGGCGGTTGCACTCATTACGACGATGTACGGCTCAATGATGGCGAACATGTTCGGTTCTCCCGTGAGTAAGAAACTTGCGGCACGTTCGGAGCAGGAAGTGAAATCGATGGAGCTTATGGTCGAGGGAATACTCGCGATACAGGCCGGCGAAAACCCGCGAACAGTAGAAGAAAAACTGAAGGTATATCTGCCGCCCGCAATGCGTGAAGCGTTCAACAGGGAGGAAGGCTAACGATGGCACGACAGAAGAAGCCCGACGAGCCTGGACTTTCCGCGCCGTTCTACATGGGCACATACGGGGACATGGTAACGCTGATATTGTGTTTCTTCATATTACTGTTTGCTATGTCATCGATAGACTCCCAAAAATTTCAGAAGGCGTTATTGTCGTTGCGAGGGTCTTTGGGAGTTTTGCGTGGAGGAGTTACGACGGAGGAGTCCCAAGATCCCAACAGGAGCGGTGAAGTCGGTACGAGTCCCGGAGCAAGTGAACGCGTCGAGATAGACACCCGGCATGTTGCGTACACACTGAACAGCTTTCTGCGATCCGAAAATCTTACGCGGGATATACAGGTGTCAATCAATCAGCGGGGTGTTGCGGTGTCGATAAGCGATCAGTTTCTGTTTCTGCCCGGACGAGCTGACTTGAGGCCGGAAGGACAGCGGGCACTGTACAAGATTTCGGAACTCGTGAGGGACAGAGTACCTGCGGCGGCTGTCGAGGGACACACTGACTCCGGGATTCTGAACGGCGGAATTTACCGGGACAACTGGGGATTGAGCGCAATGCGTGCGGCGGCGGTCGCGAGCTACATGGAACACGCCGGTGGGTTTGACCCGAAAAAGCTGCAGGCGGTGGGCTACAGTTCTGCACAGCCGATAGTACCGAATGACACCAGCGAACACAGAGCACTGAATAGGCGCGTAGAAATAGTATTTTTGTCGCAGTATCCCAAACGTTGAAGGAGGAGAAGAATAATGCAGTTCACAGCGTGTTACACGAAATTAGAGCATGGGTACATGGGACAGTTATTAGAGTGGCCGAACGTCATAACATCAGGTGAAGATATTGATGACTGTGAAGAAATGCTGAAAGATGCCGCACATGAAATGGAACTTGCCTACATTGAAGATGGTGATGAAATTCCGCATCCTTCGCTTATTGTGAAGCCTATATCTATACCGCTCCAAAAGGAAGAGGCGCTACTTGCAAATGTCGGTTAAGCGGCGGGACATTATAAAGCATTTCGAGGAGAACGGATTTTTTTTCCAGCGTGAAGGCGGGAATCACAGCATATACAAAAACGCGAAAAAAGTTCGTGTTTCTATCGGCAGACATAATACTTTCAGCAGGATAGAAGCTAACAGAATGTGCAAGGAAGCAGGAATCCCGGAAATATTTTAGGAGGAACATACACATAAATGAAGCGTATATTAATTTTCGCAATAGTGGGACTCGTAATGTTCGGTGCAGGTTTCGGAGGCGGCTTGATACTTGGCCGCACAATGGCACCCAAAGACACGAACGAAATCGGCGCAGGTCGTGTGATCCAGAATCCCGGCCCCGTCGTACCTATCGGACAGTTCACCAGCAACTTGGCCGGACCCGGACGACATGTTCTCGACTGCACACTGTCGCTTGAACTCGTCGAGAAGGACGGAGCTACAGCACTCGTACAGATGCCCGGATGGATGAACAGAATACGGAGCGAGATATTCATGCTCATCAAAGACAGAGTGTACGACGACTTGACGAGCGCGGAAGGTGCTCTGCAGTTTGCCGGGGACATAAAGCGTTCACTTAATCGAATGCTCCCGGACGTTGGCGGTGAAGCTCCCATAGTGAACGTTCTTTTCGAGAGCATGATCTTACAGTAGGTGAATTATGCCCGACGTATTATCACAAAATGCCATTGATGACCTGCTGAAATCCATATCAAGCGGAGCAGACATCAACGCAATAGCCGAGAAAGCTGACGAGTACGCAAAGCTCAAAGTTTACGACTTCAAGCGACCCGACAAGTTCAGCAAGGATCAGTTGCGCGCTATACAGATGATACATGAGTCATTCGCCCGGCAGATGACGACGGTATTATCGACATTGATACGTTCGATTGTGTCGGCGGAAATTGCTTCTGTCGAACAGCTAGCGTATGAAGAGTTCGTGAACTACATGGTACAGCCCACCGTTATCGGACTGATCGAAATGCACCCGTTCGAGGGCAGTATGCTCATGGAGATTAACCCCGCGCTTGTCTTCACGATAATAGACAGGATGTTAGGGGGAAGGGGAACATTCACGGGGAACATTCGCGAACTCACCGACATAGAAAAGACAGTAATAGAGCGCGTAATTATGCGAATACTTGAGCTTCTTGAGGACAGCTGGAGCACGGTCGTAGATGTCCGCTTCCGTTTCGAGAGCATGGAGAGCAACCCGTTCTTTGTGCAGATATGTTCGCCGAGTGATATGGTGCTCGTCGTAATCATGAAGCTCCGTGTGTCCGACGTTGAAGGCATGGTGAGTTTGTGCTTTCCGTACTTCCTGATAGAGCCGATAATGGACAGACTCTCATCACAGCAATGGTTCGCCTCAACAAGCCATAAGGCCGACGACGAGATCAAGAACTGGCTGAACAACTCTATGATGCAGGTGAAAATGCCAATGGCTATGGAACTTGGGCACACGGTGTTATCGCTTGCTGATGTTTACGCCTTACAGCCCGGCGATGTAATCAAGCTCGACGAACTGAAAGACGCAAATATTGATGTCAGGGTCGGAAACCAGATACGCTTCAAGGCTCGTCCCGGCACAATGAACGGACACATGGCGGTAGAACTCACAAAGGTATTAACTCAAGAAATGCCCGAAATAAAACCTGAAGACGAAGGGAGAGAGTAAATACATGGGGGACGATTTATTAAGCCCTGACGAAATAAACGCACTGTTAGCCGGCGGAGGAGATTTCGGTGATGTAGATGAGATTTCTGCTTCGGATGCAGAACAGCTCGCGAAAGTTGCTGACACGTTCGCCAATTCCGAAAACAGCGTAATCAATATGCTTGCGGGGAAAAACGTAACTACTAACGTCGGAAGTCCCGAAATCATGACGCAGGAAGAGTTCGCCGGAAAATTCTCGGAGTTCCCGTTCCTGTTTTCGAGCACGTTCGGCGGAATGGACGACCTGCCTCTTGCGCTTGTTGTTGACCAGAAGGGAGCACTCACTCTTGCGGACTTGATGATGGGCGGAGGCGGTGCACAGTTACCTGAACCGAGCGACTTATACTGGAACGCGGCGCAGGAAGGATTGAGCCAGGTAGTAGGGAGTGCGTTCACGGCACTTAGCGGCATGATGGGCGGACGGAGATTGATGCCGGAAAACACAACGTCAGCACTCGGTGAAGAAGGCTGGCGGGCATTGTCGCTTGAACCTGCCGACAAAAAAATATGGTGCAGTCCCGTAAACGTCAGCATAGACGGATTGAGTCCGTTCAACATATGGACATGCCTTACGCTTGATAATGCGCTCGATATTGCCGGAAACATGCGGGGGGACAAAAAACCCAGCGAACCCGCACAAACTAACAGCCCGATGGGAGGAGGGGCATCTATGGGAGGAGGAAGACAGAACGCGGGACCGGCAGTAGATGTTCGGCCTGCAGCATTTCAGCCGTTGGGAGGTGGCGGCGGCGGAGGTGCTCCGAGTCCTATAGACCTGATTGCGGATATTCCTGTACGTGTTACTGTTGAGCTTGGCAAGGCACGTAAAAGCGTGTCGGAAATTCTTGCGCTCACGGCGGGGGCTGTTGTCGAACTCGACAAAATGGCTGGTGAACCAGTAGATATTCTCGTGAACGGAAAATTAATCGCTCATGGAGAAGTTGTCGTCATCGATGAGAATTTCGGAGTGCGTATCACCGACATAATACCGGGCGGAGCGGCGAGAGCGTCATAGAGAACAAATAACCTCCCTCATGAACGGGGGAGGATTTTTTTTTGCATACCCTTATCACAGCACAAAAAAATAAAACAAGGTGTGCTATAATTATTTTGTCAGAAATCTAGATTTGCACATGACGAGAGAAAACCCGTCCTCCCTTGTTTATTGTTTCATTATACCATAACACAAGCGGGGGCGGTCATGTGTATTATCGATTTTCTCACAAAATTTTACGGGAGGGATTCACATGAAGAAGTTTTTTGTGGCGGTGCTGGCTGTGATGCTGGCTGTAGTGTGTTCGGGAGCGTGGGCTGTCGAGTACGGCGGGACGGGCTATGAGACAGAAGGGTATGATGAAGCTCATGCGTGGGAGATAAGTTCGGCGGCTACACTGAAAAAAGTTCGTGATGAAAGAGGGGAGATATCAAGTTCACGAAAGATATAGACTTGACAAGCTACCAGAACTGGCAATCCATAAATATACGTTCTGAACAAGATTTTACTTTTGATGGCGATGGGCATACTGTTAAGGTACGTATCAACTACACTGCATCTGCATATGATTCTGTAGGATTATTCGGTCGGGTTGAGAAAGGAACGATCAAGAACTTATCTGTAACAGGTTCTGTGAGAATGACTGCTACTGTGGGCTGGGTAGGGGGAATAGTAGGAACACTTCAAAGTGGTATTATCGAAAATTGTACTTTCGACGGGACAGTTATCGGCGCAGGAAGCACAAGTGCAGGTGGTATAGCCGGTTCTGCAGGTGATTATTCAGGCAAGTCCAGCGTTAAGATTAGGAACTGCAAAGTAGGTTCCATATCAGATACAAGAATACGCGCAGAAGACAGTGCAGGAGGTATTGTAGGAGCATTATTTGATTTTAACATGTCGGACACTATCAGCGGCAATTATAGCTGTGTTACAGTCGAAGATGCCAATAATATGGGAGCAATATACGGTTACAGAAATGATAATCATAAAGGCACAATCTCCGGCAACACAGAAGTAGACCCGAACCCGACCCCGGAGCCTGAACCAGAACCGACTCCTGACCCCGAAGATAACACCGGCGACGAAGACTCCGACGACACTGATAACAGCGACGGAAGCACGAACACAGACACACCTGGCACACCCGGCAATAACGGCACGAACAGCAACACGAACACGGACAACGGCGACAC
>CAJOED010000005.1:3269-33307 GCA_905233335.1 uncultured Synergistales bacterium | reverse complement strand
CGTCATCGTACTGCCGCTCTCGGTGGATGCCTGAGCCATAAGACTTGCAGCAACTGTAACTTTGACCTGACTATTAACTGTATCTGCTGTTACTTCTGTTACGATCCTTGTCGCAACTTCACCTGAAGGCTTATATGCGGTTTCCTTCTCGGTAACTTCTACAGGTGCTTCTTCTTGTTTCTCTTCAGTCTCTACTGTCTCTGCAGGTGCTTCTGTTTCCTTTTCATTGTCCTCTTCAGGTGCAGCCGCCGCAGTAACGGTTACCGTGATAGTTACTTTACCAGCTGGCCTTGTAGGAAGAGCGGGATCAGTTCCCGTAACCTCTACCGTGTACGTTCCCGCCGCCGTTGAGGTGAACGACAACGTATTGCCGTTGATTGTTGCCGTGAGACCTGGTGCAGGCGTAACGACGGGCGTACCGTAAGTTATGTTGTCAGCTCCCTCAAAACCAAGGGTAATCGTACCGGGCGTAGCTCCCTGTACCCAAGTTATTGATGTGCGTGATGCTGTAATTGTCGGAGCGAGTTGAGAAGTATTATGTCCAACATTACTATCTGCTGCAAACGCACTACCTGCCACTGCAAGCAATGACAGAACTACCATTAGCGCAAAAAACTTTTTCATAAACTTAATGCACTCCTTTCGGAAAATAAAAATATTTTGTGAAACTAAGTAATACACGCAGAACTACACTGCACATTCTACACCGCGTAAAAATTTTGTCAATCATTCAGCTCAAAAATTACCCCGTAAAAATGCGCAGGTTATTTTAATGAAGCCTTCAAAACATTCGGGAGCGTATTATCGTTCCGCAACTGCCTCACGAGTTCCGCCCTCCGTGATTCTTTCGCGTCGTAGAGATCCACCAGCCGACACTTCACGAGCAATGCCCTCTTTGTGTTCGGGTAATCCCGCAGGCACAGTTCGAGCATCTCTCTTGCTTCCTGCCTCATCTCCTCCGGGAAACCGTCGAGGTACAAGTCCGCAAGCTCCCAATACGCCGCTTCAGCTTCCTCCGTCCCCTTGCACCTGTCGATAATCTTCCGCAACACTGCTTCACGCTCGAATGGATCCCCCGAACTTCCCAGCCGGTTATACTCGACTCGTAAAATCATTGCTTCACGTTCAAGGCTCACGATGTCAGCACCGAACGCCGGAACACACAGCAGGAGCACGAACAATGCCGCAAAAATTCTCCTCACGCTTTCACCTCCGGCCTTCCGACAGAAACATACTCAAAACCTCTGCGCTTCATGTCATCGAGTGAGTATAAATTTCTGCCGTCAACAATAAGAGGTCGGGACATTAATTTTTTCATGCGGGTGAAGTCGGGCTGTTTGTAGATGTCCCATTCCGTCATGATGGCGAGTGCGTCGGCGTTGTTCACAGCGTCGTAGATGTCCTGAACGTACACGAGGCCTCTATGTTCGCCGAGAACTTTGCGGGTCTCATCAATTGCGCGCGGATCGCTGGCCTGAATGTGTGCTCCTGCCTCAAGAAGTGAACGTATGAGGATCTGTGCGGGGGCTTCTCGTGTGTCGGAAGTTTTCGGCTTGAACGCAAGACCCCAGACTGCTATCACTTTGCCTTTGAGGTCGTCGAACTTCCCGGAAATTTTCGCGAACATGGAGCGTTTTGCGTTTTCGTTCACGTTGTCCACTGCTGTGAGGATTTTCGGCTCATACCCGGCTGAACGCGCAAAGTCCCGGAGTGCCCGTACGTCCTTCGGGAAGCATGACCCGCCGTAACCGCACCCGGCATTCAGGAACTTTTTCCCGATTCGTTCGTCGAGTCCTATACCGCGCCTGACGCTTTCGACGTTTGCCCCGACGTGTTCACAAATTCCGGCTACCTCGTTCATGAAAGAAATTCTTGTTGCGAGCATGGCATTAGCGGCGTACTTGGCCATTTCTGCTGATGCTGTGTCCATGAACAGCAATTTCGACGGCTCCAGGAATGAATAAAGCTGTGTGAAAATCGCGCGTGCCTCGTCGGAATCAACGCCCATAATGACCCTGTCAGGTTCGAGAAAGTCAGTGAGTGATGAACCTTCGCGCAAAAATTCCGGGTTTGAGGCCATGAAGAGCTTGTGCGGTGCTTTTCGTGCGTCGAGTTCTCCCTGAATGATGCCGCGTACCATTTTGTTTGTGCCGACGGGGACGGTGGACTTGACGATGACGAGCAGTGAGCCGGACATGCCCGCTCCGATGTCGTGAGCCGCGCTCTGTATGTACGTCATGTTTGCGCTTCCGTCGGGGGACTGCGGGGTGCCGACACAGATAAAACATGCTTCCGCGTCAGTGAGGGCTTCTGCTGTCGAGGTTGTGAAGGAGAGTCTGCCCTCGCTCATGTTGCGCTTCATCATCTCTTCGAGTCCCGGCTCGTAGAAAGGTACGATTCCCTTGCGCAAAGTTTCGACTCGTTCCTGAATGACATCAACGCACACTACATTATTCCCGTAACGCGCGAGGCATGTGCCGGTAACAAGACCTACATATCCCGTTCCTATTACAACAAGTTTCAAAATAAATCACACTCCGATAGAAAAATTATTATGGAATGTGAGAGATTATACACTGTGCTAAATTTTTCGGGCTTGCAAAAAATTCATACACTGATAAAATATTTTTCACGTTGAAATAAATAACTGCCCGGTTGGCGGAATTGGTAGACGCGCTAGATTCAGGTTCTAGTGGGCGTAAAGTCTGTGGAGGTTCGAGTCCTCTATCGGGCACCAGTCAATAAAAATAACAAGGTATAAGCGTGTTGCTTGACATGTTTATACCTTTTTGTTATTATCACTCATTGCACAAAAAACAAAAGCCATACAGTACAGCGGCTTGCCTAACAGGGGAGGTATATAATGCCTGAATTTGTACCAATCAGCAAGACCCGGAAGCGTTATACTTTCGGCCGCGCACATGATTTGGTGGATATGCCTGATATGATCGGAGTACAGAGAGATTCATACCGCTGGTTTTATCAGGACGATCTGGAACCTGAAGAGAGAAGATCACAAGGACTTCAGGAACTGCTTGAGGAAGTTTTCCCTATAGAGAGTTACGACGGGAATTACGCCCTCGAATTTGTGAGTTACTCAATCGACAAACCCAAAATAACAGAAGAAGAAGCACGACAGAAAGATATGACGTGGGCACGGCCTATAAAGGCAACAATACGGCTCACGAACAAAAAAACTCAGGTCAGGAAGGAAGCCCGCGAGATATTTCTGGGGGATTTCCCGGTGATGACAGAGCGCGGGACGTTCATCATCAATGGGACGGAGCGTGTTGTGATTAATCAGCTTGCACGTTCGGCGGGAATATATTTCACACATTCGGGTGATACGTGTTCGGCAAAATTAATTCCTGACAGGGGAGCATGGCTTGATTTTGCTATGCCCGAATCCGAAAAAGAAGTCATTACGGCAAACATTGATAACAGAAAGCGTCTGCCCATTACCCTTTTGTTGAAGGCACTGGGGGCGCGTAATAATGATGAGATATTAGAACTTCTCGGCATCGGCAAAGTTTTCAGGAATTACGATAATGATCTGAAGGGCTGTATGCTCGCTGAAGATGTATTTGATGATGACAATAATATAGTAGCACCTAGGGGAACGCTGATAGATGAGGACACTCTCGCGAAACTCTACGAGGCAAACCCCGACACTGATGCCGGCGTAACAGTTTACGACATGGACAACGGGTTAGCACGTACTCTCGACAAGGACAGAACGAGAAGCCCCGACGAGGCAATACAGGATATATTCAGGAGACTCCGCCCGAACGAGCTGGCACGAATCGAGAACGCAAGAGAGTATTTTTCCGGCTTACTGCAGGACCCACGTCGTTATACGCTTGGCCGTGTCGGACGCTACAAGTTAAACCGGCGGCTGAATATGAACGTTTCGGAGGACGAGAGACTGATAACGCTTGATGATGTTATCGCTATCGTGAAAGAAATGTTCGCCATGAAGGAAGAAGACAAAATCAGCGACGACATCGACCATCTCGGCAACAGAAGAGTACGTTCAATCGGTGAACTCCTGCAGAACCAGGTGCGTATAGGCTTGCTGCGGATGGAGAGAATTGTACGCGAACGAATGACGACAATCCCGAATCTTGATGAGGTTACCGGGCGCGAATTGATTAATGTCCGTCCTATTGCGGCGTGTCTTCGTGAATTTTTCGGGTCGGGTCAGCTCTCACAGTTCATGGATCAGACCAACCCACTGGCAGAAGTTACGCACAGAAGAAGGCTCTCTGCACTTGGCCCCGGAGGTTTGAGCAGGGAACGCGCCGGGTTTGAGGCAAGAGATGTTCACTACACGCACTACGGGAGAGTATGCCCGATAGAAACGCCTGAAGGCCCTAATATAGGACTTGTGTCATCACTTACGACGTACGCAAGCCTGAACTCACACGGTTTCTTGGTAACACCTCGACGCGTTGTGAAGGACGGAAAACTTACCGACGAAATCAAATTACTCTCTGCTGACGATGAAGACAAAAGCTACGTTGCTATGGCGAATACAGCGTTGGAGGAGGACGGCGTAACGATAGCGGGCGATTCTTGTCCCACGAGGCACGCTGACGAAATCGTTACTGTTCCGGCGGACATGGTGAACTATATGGACGTTTCACCGCGCCAGATAGTATCTCCGTCAACCGCACTAATACCCTTCCTTGAGCACGACGACGCTAACAGGGCACTCATGGGGTCGAACATGCAGAGGCAGGCAGTACCGCTTCTTGTCCCGGAAGCACCGAGAGTCGGAACAGGAATAGAGCACAGAATAGCGCGGGATTCCGGGTCATGCATAACAGCAAGGGACGCAGGAATAGTAACATATGTAGATGCCGACAAAATCAGGATACGCAACACTAAGGGGCGTGAAAGAACGTATGAGATGATAAAGTTCCGTCGTTCTAACCAGTCGACGCTCATACATCAAAGGCCGCTCGTGAAAAAAGGCGAGGAAGTTGCGAAGGGTGATATTATCGCGGACGGTCAGGCCATAGAGAACGGTGAACTTGCGCTCGGTCATAATGTGCTCGTTGCGTTCGTCCCTTGGGAAGGCTATAACTTTGAGGACGCTATACTGCTCAGCGAAAACCTCGTGAAGGAAGACAAATTCTCCTCCATACATATAGAAGAGTACGAGATAGAAGCCCGCGAAACGAAACTTGGAGCAGAAGAGATTACCCGCGATATTCCGAACGTCGGAGAAGACATGTTACGCAACCTTGACGATGACGGAATTATACGCATAGGAGCAGAAGTTGCCGCAGGAGATATTCTCGTCGGAAAAGTTACCCCGAAAGGTGAAAGCGATCAGACTCCCGAAGAGAAATTATTGCGTGCGATTTTCGGCGAAAAAGCTCGTGAAGTCCGCGACAACTCGTTGAAGCTCCCGAACGGCTCATGGGGGAAAGTCGTAGCCATAAAGCAGATGGACAGAAAGAGCAGCCCCGAAGCATTGAGTTCCGGCGTAATTCGTTCGGTGAAAGTCTACGTAGCACAACGGCGCAAAATCACGGTCGGCGACAAAATGGCCGGTCGTCATGGCAACAAAGGAGTCGTCAGCCGTATTCTTCCCGTTGAGGACATGCCCTATTTGCCCGACGGGACTCCCGTTGATGTCGTGCTGAATCCTTTGGGTGTTCCTAGCCGTATGAATCTGGGTCAGGTGCTCGAAACTATTACGGGGTTTGTTGCGCTCAATAACGGCTGGCACGTGTCGACACCTGTTTTTGAGGGAGCGAACGAGAACGAGATTTTCGAGGAAATGAGGAAGATTGCCGCCACGAAATATAAAGACCTCACAGAAGACGGCATGATAACGATAAGGGACGGCAGGACAGGACGACCGATGGACAAGAAAGTAACTATCGGCTGTATGTACATGCTGAAACTGAATCACCTTGTCGACGACAAAATTCACGCAAGGTCAACAGGCCCTTACAGCCTCATAACACAGCAGCCCTTAGGAGGAAAGGCGCAGTTCGGTGGTCAGCGTTTCGGAGAAATGGAGGTCTGGGCACTTGAAGGATACGGAGCCGCGAATGTGCTTCAGGAGATCCTGACGGTGAAATCCGACGACATCAGAGGACGCGACAAAACATACGAACGCATCGTGAAGGGACAGAGCCTCGTGAAGCCCGGAGTGCCTGAAAGTTTCAGGGTGCTGGTGAAAGAGTTGCAGGGACTCGGACTCGATGTAGAAGTTACGTTTGACGACGGAACGCACGGTGATATTCCGATAGAGGACGACGACAAGCCGATATTCATGGGCAAACCGCCGGAGATATTCTCTGCACCCCGCAAGCCGCGCAAAAACAAAAAGAACGCACAGCAGGACTCGGACGCAGAAATGGGAGCAGATTTTTCTTCTGATGAGATATTTGAATCGCCGGAAGCAGAAGCAGAAGAGAACATTCCGGAAGATTTTGATGAGGCTCTCATGTCGGACAATGGAGAAGTAGAAATGTCAGAACTCTTTAATGACCCTAAAAGCATCGGAGAGGGGGAAATTTAGACTTGGCCAAGAGAAAAGAAATTACTGGAGTAAGAATCAAACTTGCAACACCCGAAAGAATACACGCGATCTCAAAGGGTGAAGTTCTGAAGCCGGAGACGATAAATTACAGGACGTTACGCCCGGAAACAGACGGATTATTCTGCGAAAAAATATTCGGCCCGACAAGAAGCTATGAATGCAAGTGCGGAAAGTACAAGCGTTCAGGCCCAAAATTCAAAGGCGTGGTGTGCGAACATTGCGGCGTTGAAGTTACCGACAACAGGGTGCGCCGTGAACGAATGGGACATATAGATCTTGCTGTTCCCGTCGTGCACATATGGTACTTGCGGGGAATTCCCAGCCGTTTGAGCTTACTGCTTGGGACGAGCGCAAAAGACCTTGAGAGAGTAATATACTTTGCCCCGTCAAGAAAAACAGAAAAGGGCTTCAAAGTAGTATCATCGAGCAGACCCGACATTCTCCCGAAAGGAGCCGTGATTTTCGAGAGCGAGCTGAAAGTTCATGCACACTACGACAAAGAAGGCCTGCAGTACGAGGAAGCATTCCAGCTTGAGGGCATCGAGAATGTGCCTGTTTCTGTCGGTGATGTCATTTCGGCAACTCAGGTCGCGAACTACAAGACTAATTACGGTGAAGAAAGCCTGAAGGTTGAACCGGCGTTCGTGTTGAGTGAGGCTAATGATGAGCTTGGGCTTGAGGCAGGAGCTATTGTCCCGGTCTCACAGGCAGACGACGACGCAAAACGCGCAAAAATCGGCAGCAGCGACGCATTCATTGTTACCAGCGCGGTAAAGCTCCCCTACGCAAAAGGCGAGGTGCTCTCACGGAGCGAACTTACTTTTGTGGAGCAGAGATACCCCGGACGCTTCAAGGTCATGCGGCATGAGAAAGTCATTGATGACCCAAGCCACCTCGTAATTGAGCAGGGTAGTTCTCCGTTCGCACAAGGGGACGTTATCTTTGAGCATCAAGCTCTGTTGTGCAGGCGTTATGATGACAAGTTCGAGGCGGGAATAGGGGCTGACGGTGTACAGGCACTAATCAACCGGCTGGATCTGGATCTTCTCACGGACTCATTGAGGGAACAGATAGCAGATACTACAGGACAGAAAAAGCGCAAACTCATCAAGAGGCTTCAAGTTGCGGAGGATTTTCGCAAGAGTGAATCACAGCCGCAGTCCATGATACTTAATGTTCTCCCGGTAATCCCCCCGGATTTACGGCCGCTCGTACAGCTCGACGGAGGAAGGTTCGCAACGTCCGACCTCAACGACTTGTACAGGCGCGTAATCAACCGTAACAACAGGCTGAAAAAGTTACAGGCACTCAATGCTCCCGAAATCATCATACGCAACGAAAAGAGAATGCTTCAGGAGTGTGTTGATGCGTTAATCGACAATGGCCGCGTCGGGAAAGCAGTACTCGGTGCGGGCAACCGTCCGTTGAAGAGCCTCACTGACTTATTGCGGGGCAAAAAGGGACGCTTCCGTCAGAACTTGCTGGGAAAAAGAGTCGATTACTCCGGGCGTTCTGTTATTGTTATCGGGCCTCAGCTCAAAATATACCAGTGCGGACTCCCCAAACAAATGGCTCTCGAACTCTTCAAACCGTTCGTGATAAGAAGACTTGTTGAGGGTGGACTCGCTCCGAACGTAAAGAACGCAAAACGCAAGATAGAAAAAGGCGGCGGCGAAATTTGGGAGATTCTCGAAAACATCATCAAGGATCACCCCGTAATGCTGAACAGAGCACCTACTCTTCACCGCTTGGGCATTCAGGCATTCGAGCCGGTACTCATGGAGGGAAAAGCTATCAGGCTTCATCCGATGGTGTGCACGGCATTCAACGCGGACTTTGACGGCGACCAGATGGCTGTTCACGTCCCGTTAAGCATTGAGGCGCAGGCAGAAGCAAGACTGCTGATGTTGTCGGCGAATAATCTGCTTTCACCCGCAAGCGGACGACCCGTCGTTACCCCCACGCAGGATATAGTTCTCGGCGTGTACTACCTCACGGACATGAGAGCAGGCCTCAAGGGAGACGGAATGCACTTCATGAACATTGATGATGTACTCTCGGCAATCTCTCATGGGACTGTTCACGTGAACGCTCGCATTTGGCTCAAGGAAAACCCAAGCGAGTGGGGATACCCTAAAGGCAGACGCAAATACACTCACGACAATAACGCCGTAATCGTCGACAGTTCAGCAGATGTTCAGGGTGAGCCGCGTATAGTGTTCTTTGAGACGAGTCCGGGACGTGTGATGTTCAACAACAGGATAGCGAAAATTTTACGTTTCGTGAATGAACAGCTCGACAAAAAGAAAATCGGACGCTTGCTTGATGACGCTTACGACAAAGTAGACAGACCCGGCGTTGTAGAAATGCTCGACGAGATAAAGTCGCTTGGTTATCACTGGGCGGCAAGGAGCGGTATATCCTTCGGAGTTCAGGCCGTAAGAATCCCCGACGAGAAAGCCGAAATCACAAAAGTAACACAGGCAGAAGACGACGTAGCAAAAGAAAATTACGAAATGGGACTTCTGACGTATGATGAGTATCTCGATCAGAAGAGCAAGATGTGGGCGCAGGCAACAAAGGATATAGCCGACAAGATAAAGGAGCACATGAGCGAGGATAACCCCGTACGTATGATGGTGGAGAGCGGCGCACGAGGTTCACTCGGCCAGATGGGACAAATGGCGGGCATTCGCGGACTTATGGCTGACCCGACCGGAAAGACTATCGACTATCCCATTACCGCAAATTTCCGTGAAGGTATGAACATGCTCGAATACTTCATATCAACTCACGGCGCAAGAAAGGGACTCGCTGACACTGCACTACGTACCGCAAAATCAGGTTACCTCACGAGAAGACTCGTTGACGTTTCGCAGGACCTCATAATCACCAAACACGACTGCGGAACGGACAAGGGAATTTGTATCAGGCCGCTGTTGAGTGAAGGAAAAGTCATGATAGGCATTGCAGAACGTATCGCGGGACGTACATCACTTCATGACATAGAAGCGAACGGTGAAGTTCTCGTGAAATCAGGCGACATAATCACAGAAGCCATTGCGAAAAAGATAGAGTCAGCCGGTTTCGATGAAGTTTGGGTGCGGAGTCCTCTTGCTTGTGCGCTCAAAAAGGGAGTGTGCCAGAAGTGCTACGGTCATGACTTGTCGTCGCGTAAACTCGTGCCAATCGGTGAAGCTGTCGGAGTCGTTGCGGCGCAGTCAATCGGTGAACCGGGTACACAGCTCACAATGAGAACGTTCCACACGGGCGGAGTTCGTTCGGCAGAAGATATTACGCAGGGTCTTCCGAGAATAGAGCAGTTGTTCGAGGTCAGGAGGCCGCGAAAAGTCTGCATACTCGCAGGGCTTGACGGACACATAAAAGACATCATCACCGAAGGCAAACGCAAAGTCATAATTGAGGACGACGACGGCAACACGATAACGCACGCGATACCTTCAGGGCAGGAAATACGCGAGGGCATCGATGTCGGTATGGCAGTCGAGAAACTTACGCCGCTCACGGAAGGAAGCATAGACCCCCAGCAGTTACTTGAGGTCAGCGGAATTGACGCTGTGCAGAGAATGCTCGTTGATGAGATACAGTACGTCTATCATTCTCAGGGTGTCAGCATCAACAACAAGCACATAGAAGTAATTTTGCGGAAAGTTGCACCGTTGAACAAAGTGCGCGTGATCGAAGAGGGCGATACTTCATACGTTGCGGGCGACATGGTATGGGAAGATGAGGTTGCTGAAGTCGAGAAGGAAATCATAGCCGACAACGAAAAAAGAATTTCGGGAGCTGTTGAGGCGTTCGCGGGAGATACTCTGATTTCTGCTGACAAGATAGAGGCAGGAATTGAGGAACATATCGGCAAGCCACTAACAGAAGAAACCTTGCGCAAGATACTAACACCCGGTGTTACGATAAAGACGCTCACTATTGAGCATGATGGGCAGGAAGTCGACGTGATAATCGGCAAAACTGCTTTCCGTAAACGCATGGAGGGCTTGAGGCTCGTACGAAACGCAAGAGTCAAGAAAGGCTCCATCAAGAAAGGCACGAAACTTGGCCGCGACGAACTCAAACGCATAACAGCAATAGCACCTTCCGTTATACGTGTCCGGGACAGGGACTTGCTCGAACGCATCACCGAAAACAAATGGATAGCCGACAACGTGAAAATGGGAAGCAGGACGGTAGCAAAACATGATACGTTCATAACGCAGAAACTTTCTCAGGATATATCGTTGAGCGGAGTGCGTGATATTACTGTTTGGAACGTCGTGGAACATGTGAACGTTGCAGAAGCCATAAAGAGATATTTGCTTGACAGGGACATTCTCGACAAGGAAATTTACGAGGACGGAGAAGCATCAGGGAAATTCGTAACTGATGAGACACTGCAGGCGATGGCTGACGGCGAACTCGAACAGATAGAGATTGAAGAGGACGACGAGACACGCATAATCACACGCGCGGAAGTTCTTGAGAGAGCACTCACCGCAAGAATACGCAACAAAATTCTTGTCAGCGTAACATTCCCGGAATCACCTGAAGAAGCACAGCCCGAAGAAGAAGAAGAAGAAGCAGAAGAAGAAGCTACTATGTCGGGACTTCTTCAAGTAGAAGATACGGTGTCGGGACTTCTGCAAGTAGAAGATACGGTAGAAGACGAGAAAATCATGCCGGACGACGAGGACGAAGAGCCGGAAGAAGAGCCTGAACCGAAATTTCACGGGGGACTTGAGCTGAAAGGCAGACTCTTAGAGGAACTTGCAGAAATGAACCCGATAGATATTTATGTGAGGTCGTCAAGCGCAAAGGCTGAAAAATGCTACCTGATTCGCGACTATACGTTTGTGCAGAAAATGCGCGAACTTCCCGAATGCAGACCGTTCATTCACGGCATCACTAAGGCGGCACTTGCGACTGACAGCTTCTTGAGTGCGGCATCGTTCCAGCAGACAGCACAAGTCCTGGCAGGAGCAGCTGTGAAGGGTGAACTCGATCCTTTGAGCGGCCTCAAAGAGAACGTAATCATCGGGCACCTCATACCGGCAGGAACAGGAGCAGAGCCTTTCAGGGGCATAACGTACAAACCGTCGGCAAAACCTCCGAGAAAACCTGAAGCATCAGCACCAGCAGCACAGCCGGAACAGACATTAGCGAGAGAAGATCTTTTCACAGAGTAACGCAAAAAATTAACCCCGCAGGCCGAAAACCTACGGGGCTTTTTCTTACCCTCACAACTAATAGCGCAATCCGTATGACGGGTAATATATACGCTGATCGTTCAGTCCCTCTTTCTGTGTTTCGAGGGCTTTGCGGCCTTTCGTGCCCATGCTGCGGGCAAGTATGGAGGTCAGAACATGAACGACGAACATTGAGCCGATAAGACTGCTCCCGAACATCGGAGATCTATCGCTGACGTAGAAATGTATTCCCGAATTTGCACACACGGGTGCCGCAGGACTGTCCGTTACGGTTGCTATGCATGTTTGGGATGAGGCCGCCTTCTTCACGACTTCATTCACCTCAATAACATAGCTCGGAAGCTCGCACACTATCAGCATGTCATTTTCGTTTATGCTTCTTGACTGCTCCATGAGGGACATAGAGCCGCGCCGCATTAGTACACTTTTCAGGCCAAGCTCAATAAAGCGCGTGTAGAACCATTCGGCAGGAAGAGCAGAAATTCCCCAGCCCATACAGTAAATAGTTTCGGCTTTCAGGGCGGACTCACAGAAATTAGTTATCTCCTCGCGGTGAAGTGTAAGATTTCTGTACGTCTCGTCAATGTTCGCGTTTTCAAGCCGACAGAGTTCCGACGCTGTGTCGTTGTCTTCTGTCTGTGAGTGGTTGACCGACGAGGGAATTACCTGCGTCATAAGCCTTTTCTTGAGGGCATTCTTGAGATCCGCATATCCCGAAAATCCCAGCATCCTCGCAACCCTCACTAACTGCGCACGGGACACACTGAGCCTTTCTGCCGTCTCGCTGATTGAGTGAAAAGCTATCTCCGGCGAATTTCCCAAAATATATTCTGCTACCCTCCTGGTCTTGGCCGGAAAATGATTCAGCCTGCCGCGTATCCTGTCCTCCAAACGCTGAACGTCCATCATTCACCCCTCATTCTATTTTTGTGCATCTCACGTAATTTACTCCGCTCCCTCTTGATGAACGCAATGTGCCTTCAACGTTCACGGGGTCATTGTCATTTTTGCCCGCAAGAACTTCACGCAAGCCCTCATCATACACACGGACAACAAGAAAATCTTTGCGCATATGCCCGTCGGTGTCGGTGTTCTCCTGACGTACAGCAAAGCGCGTGTATTTGCCCGTCCCCGTCTCACCTTCCGCCTGTGCCTTTATCACATGAACATAGCCGGAAATATTCACGGTGTTTATGAGCGTCGCACGCCCGGCAAGTTCTTCAACCTCAAGAACAGCAAGATAGAGTTCTCCGCTTCCCTTTGACGAACGCAGTACTCCCTTCACGCAAATGGGAGTGTTCTCCGGCATTGATGACAGTTTCGCCTGCACGTCTTCAGGAAATGCACGGGCATTCAGAAAATCTTTGCGCATTGTGCCGTCTGTCCATAAATTTTCGTGGCGGACGGAAAACGGAAAGTATTTATGCTCCTTCTTGCGGCTCACGTGATGCAGAAGCCCGGAAAGTGTTACGGTGTTTATGTAGTTCATTGGCTATCACCCTCTGTAATGGAATAAAATTTTGCTTGTGATATTCTACAACTTGAATATAGGCGTTGCATACCGTTTTAGCACATAAAGTCATGAGTGATAGAAAAATATATCACGACGCACCAAAATCACGAAAACACCGTGAAATACCGCCTTCACATGTTGCATAATTCGTAAAAGCTGATAAAATGCAGAAAACTTTTCACTAGGAGGTGTAATTCATGACAAAAGCAGAACTTATTGACGGCATCGTAATGAAACTCAACATGCGCAAAAAAGACGTTGCTCCCGTAGTTGACGAGGTATTCGCACAGATTAAGGACGCACTGTCAAAAGGCGATAAATGCACATTCGTAGGTTTCGGAGTTTTCGAGGTCAGAGAAAGAGCGTCAAGAGAAGGCCGCAACCCTCAAGACCCGACAAAAGTCGTAGTAATCCCGGCAAAGAAAGTCCCGGTATTCAGACCCGGCAAAGAACTCAAAGAATCAGTATTAGACGCGCCCATCAGCAAATAGTTTCAGGCGTTATTTTGGTGTTAAGGCGGTTCCCCCTTTGACGAGAGAGCCGCTTTTTTTTGCAAAAATTTTTTTTACGGAAGGAAAATATCATACACTCATGCTTGACTTCAAAAAATTCACGTGGCAGGACAAAGACAGATACACAAAATATTTTCAGGCTTCACCCGTTCACTATGCGGAGTATTCATTTTTCGGGTTATGGGCATGGCTTCACGCTTACCCGCTCGAAATTGCTTACGGCGAAAATCTCTGCTGGCTCAAAAGCGCAGGCCCCCTTCCCGGCATATTCGGCCCGTCAGGCAATTGGGACGCTGTTACGGATTGGGACGCTGAACTCGCCAACTTCCGTGCGGGCGACGTAATCTATGACGTTCCCGAAAAAGTCATGAACATTCTCGCTTCTCGTCCTGAATTGCGCTTCACGGAGGACAGAGACCAGCATGAATACGTTTACGCCGTAAAAGACATGACAGCCCTCAAAGGCAGACAGTACGCACAGAAACGCAACAGAGTCCGGGCATTTCTCGACGGCTACGAATGGGACTATTACCCGCTGACGAAAAATGATTTCGGTGATGTCATTGATTTTCAGGAGAGATGGAGAGTTCACAGAGAAGACACAATGACCCATGAAGAAGCAGAGTCCCTCGACAACGAAGACAAAGCAATACGCAACGCACTCGACAAGTGGGACGAGTTCAAGTTTTCGGGAGGCATACTGAAAGTTGACGGGAAAATCATAGCTTACACAATCGCACAAGAACTTGACCCCGAAAATATCGATGTCATGTTTGAAAAGGCGTTCGGTGAATATGCTGGAAGCTATCAGGCAATAAATTACATGTTCCTGAAAAATCAGGGGGCAAATTACGAGTGGGCAAACCGTGAAGAGGATATGGGCGAACCGGGGCTTAGAGAAGCAAAATTATCATACAATCCTGCGTTAATGCTCCGAAAATATATTATGGAAATATTATAGAAAGACGGTGAATTTTTTTGCTGTATCTCGTTATAGGTCTGTTCGTCGTCGTTGCGGTCGGTGCGTTCTTCCGCCAGCAGTCAAGGCACACAACACCCGAACAGGAACAGGAAGCCCAGCCCGAAAATGTAGACCCACGCACGCTGGATCTGCCCGATGATGACGCTGAAGATGACGACGGCGGCTTCATACTCTCCGCGAAACCCGTAACTAATCCCGAAATGGCTTCTGGCGCAACGTACTCCGCTCATGCTCCGGCGGGTGAAGAATCCCCCTATGGCCTGTCCACCGAACCCAAAAAGAAAGCACAAGCCCAGGCGAACTTGTTACGGTGGTGCGGGAAAACAGGAAACATCACGCTCGAAAATATCGTGATACCCGGCCCGGCGGCTTACTGGTCGAACGGCGAACCTGCTACACCTGAACCATCATGCATAGACCTGACTTTGCCCGTTGAGTTCCCGAAACAAGGCGACACTTTGCCGGCAGAAGGTGCAGAGAGTTATGCGGGAATGTCGAACGTTCAGCGCGGGATATATCTCACGTGGCTTTCCGGCGCAAGGATACAGCCCCCGCTGCATATGTGCTACCCGACGATATGGCTCTACGGAATCGAACGGCGTACCATAATAGACAAGCTCGACCTGAATATGTGCATCAATGAGGCGTTCCGGCTTCTCCCGTTATTGCGGTGGGACGTGTTGAGCGACAACCTGATAAACTTCATTACGTGGCTTGCGATAAAAGTCTGGCTTCCTGATGAGGATTTATTAGCGTTCTGCAAACGTCTTCAGAAAGTCCCGGAAGGTCTGCTTGATATTCTGCTGAACTCGTACGCTAATTCAATGCTCCCATTGCCTTCTGCTGTAGCGTTTACGGTGATGAGGACGGCAGAAAAATTACACCGCAAGGATGAGCCGCAAGTTTTGCATTCGGACGAGGCACTGCAGAAATTCACGCCGATATACAAGGACTTGTGCAAGGGCGGGTTGATACTGATGAAGCCGCAGAACATGCTGAAGATTTCGTACAAGCCTTCTAACCCGTCAATAACGCTTGGTAAGAACGACAAGGACACCGTAGAGATTCCCGACTTTTTCGAGAACATACAGCAGTTCAAGCCTCTTCTTGATTCGTGGGAGGTGTTTCTCGTTGCCAACAAGCCGGAAGAGCCTGCGCCCGACCTCGCGAACATTGCGGAACGTCCTGATTTCGAGGGCTTCATTGCGACATTGCGTCCTGAAGGGAGCGAACTTCCGTTAATAGCTGAACTCGGCAATATCGGGAAGCTCATGAAGTTCGACACATCGCCGGGCGTAAAACTTTCCGGGAAGGAACGCAAAGCCATAGTGGATACCGCACAGGTTGAGGGGTGGCAGATTTTGCCGGACTTGGGAATTTCGGGTCGTGAGTACAACTGGCAGGACAGAATATTACTGCTTGAGCTTGCTCCGGGCACGGCGTTATCGCAGAGTTATCGGGTTGCGTCGTTTGTGCTTGAGTTCATATGTGCGTCAATAGCGGCGGACGAGGACAGAGTGTTTGAGCCTTTGCGGCAGAGAATGAACGACTACTTCATGCTGACGGACGAGGACAATATACGGCTTGAGGCACAGAAGCCGCTGAATTTGCCGACACAGTACGGGCCGGACTACTACGGGGAGTTTTTGTGTTCGTGGCTGTCGGACGGTGAGAGAAAGAGCCTGCGGAATCTTGCGCTTGATGCTGTGAGCTTCATGCCGGAGTTCGGGAATAATCCGGAAGTGAACTCGATTCTGTGTGAGGTGCTGAAACTTCGTGAGGACGAAGAACTCTCTGAGCAGGAATTACGGAAAACGACGAGGGAGCGCGGGAATGAAGTAATAAGGCTCATGGGATTGTTATTCAAGAACAACTGACATAAAATTTTTCGGTAAGTTCGGCCATCTCCTGAATCGTAGTTATGTGTCCTGCATTCAGGGGACTGGCTTTTTTCTCCGCTATGAACTCCCTCACTGCCTCCCGCCACGCTCCGACATCACCCGACGGAACAAGCTCACCCGACGCAAACTCCCGCAACGCTTCGAGATCCGACGCTATAACCGGAAGCCCTGCTGCAAGTGCCTCAAGCACCACCAAGCCCATGCCCTCACTGTACGACGGAAAAACGAGACACGAACTCTCCGCCATCATCAGCCCGACCTGTTCCCTGTTCTTTGCGCCGAGAAATTTTACCCTGTCATTCAGGCCAAGTTCACGCGTGAGTGCTTCAAGCTCTGTTCTCTGTGCACCGTCCCCGACAACATCAAGAGTGAATGCATACTCTTTCAGCTCACTCATTGCCCGCAGGACAACATCAAGCCCCTTCAAGCGCGTCAATCTCCCGACGAACAAAAATTTATTCATACCCTCATGCGAAAAGTCCTTGTGCAGGAAATCAGGCGGGATTATTCCGTTCGGGATTGTGATAACGTTTCGGGGAAGATGATTTTGCAGGTGCCTTCTCACGGCTTCCGACACACAGATAACTCCGTCAGCATGTTTCAGCGGGATTAGTCCGGCATTCAGCGAGTACAGAGAATGAGCAGTCATGAGCCACTTTGCACTGACCTCACGCGACAACATCCACGCTATCCATGCGGGCACCCGTGAATGTGCATGAATTATCTCCCATCGTGCTTTCTCGTCGTACTTCTTGAGTTTACCGGCACAGTACAAGCCCGTGAAAATATTTTTGCGTTCTACAGGAAGGTGAATGATTTTTACGTCATCAGGAAGTTCCGCCTCAAGTTTTCCGCCGCATGTCGCAAGAGTAATTTCGTGCCGCCCGTGAAGCTCCCGTATAAGATTCAGCACATGAACTTCTGCTCCGCCCTCGTCAAAACCGGGAATAATATACAGTATCCTCATTCGTGCTTCAGTATCCATTCAGCCGCGCGCTTGGCCTCGTTGAAGTCCTGGTTATGCCGCTGTGTTTCAGGCCGTACGAATTTCGCAATGTCCGGGTTGTTTCCTAAGTCCGTAATCAGTCCACGAGATGCCATTTTCGCGAACAAGTCATCAAAACGCTGTGCACCGTAACCAAAAAACTTCTTCACCGAATTAGTTATTCTCGGCACGCGCAATAGTCCCACCTTGAAGCCCGCTGTTACTGCCTCAGATACCATAGACACAGAATCTTCCGTAACAAGTACATGTGTAGCCCGGCCAAGCATAGCAGTGAGTGCGTTTACTCGTGGATTACGGGACATCAACAGCATGTAGCCGAGCTTGGGACTTCCAGCAAAAATTTTCTCGACAGCATCGTCCGTTTCTTTGCCCGTGCGACGTGAGGTAGTCAGAAGGACTCGATATAGTTCAGCTGCCCCAGAGTATCACGCGCCCATTCAGGAGAAGGCTTGTAGTTCGCATCGCTTCCTCCCACGAGAACAGCTACAACCTTCTGTCCGAAATCACGATCAGCAAAAAACATTCCGGCAGTCTTCACGAGTTCCGGCGTGTATATGTGATTCGGTGCCCCTAGCGTCGTAATTATGTTTCTGTCGTTCGGGTCGTGCTTGTCGTGTTCGGGGATTATCGCGAAATCAAAAGGCTTTGTGCCCAACACAGAAGGTGTCATGATTACCGCCGCTTTGTTTCCTGTTGCCTTTGCCAGAGCAAGACAGAACGGAGCAGGTGAACTTCCAGCAGAAATGAACAGCGTACCACGACCGAAACTTTCTGACGATACCTGAAACCCCGAAGCAGCCAGCCATTTCGCCGCATATTTCGCACTTCCTGTTTTGAGTTTGCCTGCAGTGTACTTCATGCGGAGTTTCGCTAACCCGTCAAATTTCGGGACGTTAATGAACGGCTCTACATGTACCCCGCCAAGACGTTCAAGCCATTCCGCAACACCTAAAGACTGGTGGTAATGTCCCCTTATGCTGTCGCTCAACAGCACGACACGTTCAAATTTCGGCATTGATTAACGCCCTCACTTTCTCTATATCTTCTTGGGTGTCCACTCCAACGCTTGGACGTTTGCTTGATGTTATCTTCACCCGGATTTTCCGCCCGTGTTCGAGTATCTTCAACTGTTCGAGGCTCTCGGCTTCACTAAGCGGCGTTGATGGCAGTGCTACGTACTCATGCAGGAACTTCACGCTGTAACCGTAAATCCCTATATGCTGGTATATCGGCAGGTCTGACTCGTTGCGCTTGTACGGTATCAGCGAGCGCGAAAAGTATAATGCGTTCCCGTCCTGGTCAAGTACTACCTTCACCGTGTTGGGATTGCCGAAATCATCATTGAGTTCACTGCACAGCGTAACGCACTCATTATCACGCAGTAATTCAGCAGCCTCATCAATCATTACCGGGTCAAGAAGCGGCTCGTCCCCCTGAATGTTGATTACCGCGTCGACATCGGGAAAATTCTTCACCGCCTGTTCACATCGTGCTGTGCCGTTCGGAAGTGATGAGTCCGTCATTATGGCTTTTCCCCCGAAACCCATAACACACTCAAAAATTCTGTCGTCATCAGTCGCAACGATAACTTCACACAACCCGCCCGATAATTTTGCGCGCTCATAAACTCTCTGTATCATCGGCTTCCCGCAAATATCCGCTAACGGCTTCCCGGGAAATCTCGTGGATGAGTATCTTGCTGGTATTATTCCTATTATCTTCATGCTATTCCTGCTCTCAATAACTCGTGAATGTGTATTATACCAACCGGCTTTTTGTCTTTCCTGTTGTCTATGGCTATCAGTACGCTGATTTCGTTACGCTCCATAATCCTCACTGCTTCTGCCGCAAGTGAGTCAGGGCTGATAGTTTTCGGCTTTTTCGTCATTGCGTCCTCTATCTTTGTGCTGAATGCGTCATTCCCGGACTTCTCCATCAACCGCCGCAAGTCCCCGTCCGTGAATATCCCGGTGAGTTTCCCGCAGTCGTCGACAATGCACGTAGTACCGTAACCCTTTCCCGTAATCACGAAAAGTGCGTCCTTCACCGTTACTCCCTCATGCACTACTGGTAATCTCTCGCCTGTTCCCATGATGTCGCGTACACGGGTCAACAACTTCCGGCCAAGTGCCCCGCCCGGGTGGAACATCGCGAAATCTTCACGCTTCAGCCCGCGCAATATCGTAACTACCGCCGCAAGTGCATCACCGATTACGAGTTCTAGCGTCGTGCTGCTCATGGGTGCAAGCTGCAGGGGATCTCCTTCTGACTCTACGTGGGCATTTATCACTATGTCGGCATGTTCTGCAAGCGGTGAAGTGAGAGAGCCGGTTATCGCTATCATCTTTGCGCCCAAACGTGAAAAGTTCGGGAGGAGTTCGACGATTTCCGACGATGCTCCGCTGTTCGATATGAATAACCCGACATCTTCAGGACGAATCATCCCTAAATCACCGTGCATAGCTTCTGCCGCATGAAGAAAGAATGACGGTGTGCCCAAAGAAGCCAGTGTTGCGGAAATTTTGCGCCCGACGTGGCCGGACTTGCCCAAGCCCACGACTACAACACGTCCCGTACACGCATAAATCTCACGAGCGGCATTCACTATCTCCATTCCCTGAATTTCTGCTGAACGTAATATCTCGTTTGCTTCCGTGAGCATTAATTGTTTTGCTGAACTCAATAATTCCTCGTCAGTGTGAGGCAACACTTATTCTCCTTCCTCGTGCAGAACTAACGCCCTGTACAGTGCCTTTATTGCTTTGTCGTAATCCTTGTCAGAAACGCCGACAATTATATTCAGATTATCCGCGCCGTGTTCTAGCATTTTGATCTCGATGTTCTCATGCGATAACGCCTCGAATATCCGCCGGAATGTTCCCGGAGCCTGCCCGATGCCTTCACCGACAGCCGCAACAAGTGAAAGCCCTTTCTCCACTATTATTGCGTACGGCTCAATGACTTTCTTTATCTCGTCAATAATCTCATCACGTCTCAAGTCAAAGCCCGGAGCTTTCAGAACGACGGACATTTTGTGAATGCCGGAAAGGTAATAGCGGCAGGCTATGCGTCTCTTTGCGAACAACCCGAACAATTTTTCGCCGAAATCGTAAGCGTTATTCAGCCCGTACTTGTGAATGTGAATTATCGTGAAGTTGTTGTGTCCCGCTATACATGCTGTAACGTTGCGCGATATTTTTTCGGAAAGTTTCGGGGTTATCAGCATTGCATCATCTTTCGGGGCGTGAGTGCTGTACAATGCCATCGGGATAGCAGCCTCATTAAGCATGAAGATAACGTCATCAGTTACTATTTTTATGCCGATGTAATTCATTTCGAGGGCTTCCATGTATGTTATGTTCCTGATTACTTCGGAGTCGTGGATTACTGCAGGGTCTGCGCTGAAAATTTTTGCGGACTCGCTCCACTTCTCGAACATGTCAGCATGAACTGCACACGCGATTAGTGCTCCGGCTGTGTCGCAATCTCCGCGCGGGAATGTCTTGATTTTCCCGTCATAATTCGTCCCGTAGAAACTCGGTATGACTGCACGCTCGTAATGCTTGAGCTTTTCACCTGCTTCACGGAATGTTTTTTCTTTGTCAGGTTTTCCGTCCCTGCCGAAGAATATTATCTTTGACGCGTCGACGAACTCCCACCCAAGAAACTCCGCAAATATCTTGGCCATGATATATTCTCCCCGGCTCCCGATATAGTCGAGGTTCATGCCAAGTTCGAGGCTTTTTTTGAGGGCGTTGATTTCCGTATCGATGTCGAATTTTATTCCGAGTCCGTCCACTATGTTCTTGTAGCACTGCTCAATCTTCCACAGAATATCATCATAGCTTTCACGGCTACTGCTTCTTGCATGACATATATAAAGCATGTCGGTCATACCTATACTGTCGGACGTTGCTCCGGGAGCAGAAATCACGACAAAGCGTCGGGCATGGTTTGAGCGTATAATTTCGGCGGTCTTCTTCACCTCGTCAGCAGTGGCGGCGGCAATTCCTCCGAATCGCGAAACAATCAGGTTACACACATTTATCACCGGCTTTCGTATCTCAAAAAAAAAAGATTACTGAATAATATTACGTGTTACATTATGGACAGCAAGAATATCATCTAAAAATTTTCCCATCTGGTCAAGCGGTATCATGTTCGGCCCATCACTAAGTGCTTCTTTCGGGTTCGGGTGAGTTTCAGCGAATACTGCATCAATTCCGACACCTGCCGCAGCACGCGCAAGAGGAAACGCAAGACGGTAATCTCCGCCGCTCATGCCTCCGAGTCCGCCCGGCTTCTGTACGCTGTGAGTTGCGTCGAACACAACGGGGTAGCCGAACTCCCGCATAGTGATTAGCCCGGTCATGTCGACAACAAGACGGTGATAGCCCATAGACGTGCCGCGCTCGCACAGCATAACGTTGTCGTTTCCTGCTTCCCTGCACTTGGCCGCCGCGTAAATCATGTCTTCGGGAGCGAGAAACTGTGCCTTCTTGATGTTGATGATTTTTCCCGTTTTCGCAGCAGCTACGAGCAGATCCGTCTGACGGCACAAGAACGCGGGAATTTGCAGAATGTCGACGACCTCCCCGGCAGGAGCAGCCTGAAACGGCTCGTGAATATCCGTAACGACAGGAACTCCGGCCAAGCTCTTAATCTCTGCAAGCTGTTCGAGTCCCTTTTCGAGTCCCGGCCCCCTCCATGCATGGACAGAAGTACGGTTTGCCTTGTCGAATGATGCCTTGAAGATGTAGAGCAGGTTACGTTCTTCACAAAGTTTTTTCATGTACTTTGCAACACGCAGGCCAAGCTCCTGGCTTTCAAGAGAACAGGGCCCCGCGATAACAGCGAGGCTCCCATCACCGATGAATTTACCGTTGAGATAATATTTCTTTGTGCTCACGACTTACGCTTTTCCGTCCGAACCGAACAGCCTGATTTTTTCGCGCACTGTCTCCTTGATTGCCTCAAAGCCGGGGGCGAGAAGTTTGCGGGGGTCGTAGCCTTTGCCCTGGTTGTCTTTGCCGTCCTCGATGTACTTTCTTGTTGCGGCGGCAAATGAGAGCTGGCACTCCGTGTTGACGTTGACTTTCGACACGCCGAGAGTGATTGCTTTCTTGACCATTTCGTCGGGGATGCCTGAACCGCCATGAAGCACCAGTGGCATTAACCCTGTCTTTTCCTGAACAGCCGCGAGTGTCTCGAACGATAAGCCCTTCCAGTTCGCCGGGTATTTCCCGTGAATGTTTCCGATGCCTGCCGCGAGCATATCAACGCCGAGATCCGCAATTCTCTTGCACTCGTTGGGGTCTGCACATTCGCCCATGCCGACAACGCCGTCTTCTTCACCGCCGATTGCGCCGACTTCTGCCTCGATCGTAAGTCCAAGCATGTGTGCCGCGTGTGTAAGTTCGACAGTTTTCGCGACGTTCTCGTCAATCGGGAAATGTGAGCCGTCGAACATTATTGACGTGAAGCCCGCCTTGATGCATTTGTACGCGCCCTCATATGTTCCGTGATCCAGGTGCGTGCATACGGGGACGGTGATGCCGAACTCTTTGTCCATTGCCTCGACCATTGCCTGAACGGTGCGGAAGCCGCCCATGTATTTCCCTGCGCCTTCTGACACGCCGAGAATGACGGGTGCTTTGAGTTCTTCAGCGACCTGAAGTACTGCCTTTGTCCATTCGAGGTTGTTGATGTTGAACTGACCGACCGCGTAATGTCCGGCTTTTGCTTTTGTGAGCATGTCTTTTGCGTTTACTAACATGTTGAATTTACCCTCCTGAAATAAATTTTGGATTTAACAATTATATAGCATTTTGTGCTTCAACGCTTGCGTACACGATAAGAAATGAATTTTTACGTGAGAATAATATGAAGATAAAATGAAAAAGCAAAAGAGTTATGCTAAAATACACATTGCGAATATGTTTTATGCACGGTCAAAATCTGTTTGACTGCTCTCTTGCTTTATCTTATTGTAGATAATTATAGCATAGTGTAAGGCGTTAGGGTGTTGGTCGTGCAAATATATTTTTGTTATTTGAGGCAGGACATTATGAAACTTACGATAATAGGAGCATCAGGCCAGGGAAAAGTTGTCGCTGATGTAGCAGAAAAGAACGGATATGATGACATAGAATTTCTTGATGACATAAAATTCGGCAATCCTAGTTTCCTTCCTTTCTGTAACAAGTGGCCGATAGCAAGTAATACTCAAAAAATTTCGTCTGTCCATAACGATATTTTTATAGCCATCGGTAATTCAAACGCACGAAAATTATTCATGGAACGTTATGAAGATAAACATTTTCCCGTACTAATTCATCCCGACGCTGTCATTGCTGACAATGTTATTATCGGCATAGGAAGCGTTATTATGGCAGGAGCTGTGATAAACCCAAGCGCGAAAATAGGCAGGGGCTGCATCATCAATACAAGTTCGTCCGTAGATCATGATTGCGTTGTCGGAGATTATACTCATATTGCGGTCGGCTCTCATGTTGCTGGTACGGTCATAATAGGTTCGTGCACATGGATAGGAGCAGGGGCAACTGTCAGCAATAATATCAGCATATGTGATGACTGCATGATAGGAGCAGGAGCAGTAATTGTCAGGGACATAAAAGAATCAGGTACTTATGTCGGAGTTCCTGCACGCAAAATAAAATAACAATCACAGCAACAATCACGACAGGCCGGTAGAAATTATCGGTCTGTTTTTTTTGTATAATATCGCAAAACAATCACGAGGGAGAAAAATTTTTCATGAATGACTTACAGCTTGCAACATCACGTACATGGGCAGAAATAAATCTTGATGAACTCGAACACAACATAAACATACTCCGCAGACAATTAACACCCGGCACAAAATTTCTCGGTGTCGTCAAAGCCAACGCATACGGACACGGCATGATTGAGTGCGCACGAAAACTTCAGGCTTCCGGGGCTGACTGGCTCGCGGTTGCTACTGTCCCGGAAGGTGCAGAACTCCGCCGCAACGGCATCACTCTCCCGATTCTGTGCTTGGGTCAGACTATGCCGGAATTTTGCGGGATGATTAGCGACTACGACATCACCCAAGCGGTCGGGGACATAGACAACGGAAGAAAGTTATCGGACATTGCGCAAACTATCGGGAAAAAGATTAACATTCACGTGAAAATAGATACGGGAATGAGCCGGACGGGCTTCTACTGGCCAAGTGATGACGCTGGGAAGAACAGGACAGCGCGCGAAATCAACGAACTCTGCGGCCTTCCCGGACTCAACGCTGAAGGGATATTTACGCATTTCGCGATCGCCGACGATGACCCCGAATTTACCCGCTCACAGCTCGCAAAAATACTTGAGGCAAAAGAATATCTCCGCAGACTTGGCCGGACTTTTGCGGTAACACACGCGGCGGCATCTGTCGGAGTCCTGAATTACCCGGCGGCACATCTCGACATGGGACGTTTCGGACTCGTTCTTTACGGTTACGCCTCGACAGACAACGGCAACGAAGGAAGCACTCTCGACCTTCACCCCGTAATGACCGTCAAGAGCAGAATTACAGCCGTCCGAAAACTCCCTGCAGGTACGACGATAAGTTACGGACGAACATATACCCTCAAGCGCGACTCACTTGTTGCTGTTCTCCCTATGGGCTATGCCGACGGACTGCCTCGAACGCTCTCGAATAATTTTTCCGTCAAGATACATGATACTTTGTGCCCCGTTCTTGGCCGCGTCTGCATGGATATGACTATGGCGGATGTTACTGATGTTTCAGGCGTGAAGGCGGGAGATGTAGCGACGATATTTGACGGCGAACTGATACCCATTGCGGCGAAAAATACCGGCACGATAATTCATGAAATCGTCTGCAAGCCCTCACAGAGAGTCCCTAGAGTGTTCATTGACGGCGGAAAATTGAGAGCGTAAGGGAAAAAAACATGCTGCCATTCCGATTGCGTCCCGTGTACAAATATTATCTTTGGGGCGGGACAAAATTAATCACAGATTACGGGAAACACCCCGACAATGATACTCTTGCGGAGAGCTGGGAGCTTGCGTCGCACAAGGACGGGGACAGCGTTATTCTCGACGGCGAATGTACCGGCCTCACGTTGTCGGAAGCAGTGAGGGAACATCCCGCGATAGTATCGTCGTCATTCAGGGCTGATGAGACGTTTCCGATTCTCGTGAAGATGATTGACGCAAAACAGCCGCTCTCGATTCAGGTGCACCCGTTCAACGACTACGCACGGAGAGTCGAACACAGCAAGGGCAAAACAGAAGCATGGTACATTCTCGAACACGACGAGGGAGCATTCATATATTTGGGTTTCGCGAAAAACGTATCACGACGCGAATTTGAGCAGGCTATCATGAATAACACACTGCCGGAAATTTTGCGAAAAGTTTACGTGAAGGATAACGATATGTTCTTCATACCAGCCGGGACAATTCACGCTATAGGAGCAGGGATTACGTTAGCGGAGTTTCAGGAGAACTCAAACATAACGTACAGGGTTTACGACTACGGACGCAGGGACAAGGACGGCAACACACGAGAGCTTCATATCGCAAAGGCACTTGATGTTACCAACACTTTCCCGCTGAATATCACTCCTCCCGGCCAAAGGGGAAACGTCATAGTGAGCTGCAACAAGTTTCACGTCGAACGGGTAAAAGCTCCGTATTCAGGGAGAACGAATAATGACAGCTTCAAGTTCCTGATGTGCATTGAGGGTAGCGGTGAATTTCGGTGCGGTGATGTGTCGTTTGAGTTAGTGAAGGGTGAGAATGTTTTTGTGCCCGCTGACTGTGAGAATGAATTTTCGGTTGAAGGTGCCGGAGAATTTCTGATAATACAAGTATAACCATAAAAAAAGCAGGCCCGGAAAATCAGACCTGCTGATATTTTTTTCGCGCGTTAATCGAACATATTGCTGATGGACTTTTCCTCGTGAACTCTCCTTATCGCCTCCGCAAACAACGGTGCTATTGAGAGCTGGAATATCTTGTCGTTCCGTTTGTCGTCCGGTATAGGTATCGTGTCCGAAAACACAAGGCGTTCAATCGCTGACTTATTTATCCGCGACATTGCAGGCCCCGACAGCACCGCATGAGTTGCACACGCAAGCACCCTCTGACACCCGCGCTCAACAAGTCCGTCCGCCGCGTGGCAAATAGTCCCGGCAGTGTCGATGATGTCATCAACGAGAACAGCAATTCGCCCGTCAATTTTTCCCACTATGTCCATGACTTCAGAAACGTTCTGCAGGTCATATGAGCGTCTCTTGTCCACTATCGCTATGTCCGTGTCGAGCATAACGGCAAATTTCCGCGCCCTGGCAACCCCTCCGACATCAGGAGAAACAACAACTACGCGCCCCTCCCGCAGTTCGTCCGCAAGAGTCTCCTTGAAGTACGACGCAAGAAGATTCATTCCCGTCAAGTGATCTACAGGAATGTCGAAAAAACCCTGTATCTGTCCCGCGTGCAAATCAGCAGTGATTACCCGGTCAATTCCTCCGTGCGCGAGAATGTTCGCAACGAGTTTCGCCGTAATCGGTTCACGAGGCTTGGCTTTCCTGTCCTGACGCGCATAACCGAAATACGGAATTACAGCGTTCACATAGTGGGCAGAAGCACGGCGCGCCGCATCAGCCATAATCAATAACTGCATGAGATTATCATTCGTCGGGTAACACGTCGGCTGTATTATGAACACGTCAGACCCCCTCACGCTTTCATTGAGGGACACTCCGATTTCACCGTCCGAAAATTTATAGTGCTTTATGTCTGCAAGCGGTATATTGAGTTCGTCGCTTATACGTCTCGCAAATTCCGGGTGTGCTGTGCCGGAAAATATTTTTATGCCGTTTCCTCTTGACATAGTTAATTTTCCCCCTTGTGCTGTTGATGATGATTTCTTAATGACCAGTCCGCTATATTCTTCTGTCTTGCCCGTCCGACTCCTAGTGAATTTTCCGGGACTCTCTGCGTAATCACAGACCCCGCCGCCGTAGCTGCACCGTCAGAAAGTTCAACGGGAGCTACAAACATTGTATTGGAGCCGACAAAGCAATTGTTGCCGATGTGAGTCTTGTTTTTGTTTTCGCCGTCGTAATTGCAGGTGATGCTTCCAGCTCCGATGTTCACGTCGTGGCCGAGTGTAGCGTCTCCCATGTACGACAAGTGCGGGACTTTTGAGCCTCTTCCGATGCGTGAATTTTTCAGCTCCACGAACTTCCCGGCAAATGAATTTTCCTCCAGCACCGTATTATCGCGAATGTAGCAGAACGGCCCGGCTTTTACGTTGTCGTTGAGTGTGCTGTTCTCGATTACGGCGTAAGCTATGATGTTCACGTTCCGGCCAAGCGTCGCATTCCGCAGTATTGACCCCGACCCGATTATGCTTCCTGTGCCGACTGTCGTTTTTCCCCAGAGCTGTACGTTCGGCATTATGACGACATCAGGAGAAAGGACGACATCAACGCCGATATACACGCTCCCGGTGTCCACGATACGCACGCCCTCATTCAGCCACCGCGCAATAATCTCCTCACGCATTACACGTGATACATTCGCGAGTTCTGATTGAGTGTTCACGCCCTGCATTTGTTCTTCAGGCATGACGAAAGCTCCCGTAGACATTCCGCGTTCGTTCATGAGCTTCAATGCGTCCGGCAGATAATATTCTTTCTGTGCGTTGTCGTTCGTGATGAGGCCGATAACTTCATGAAGTGCTTTCACCCTGAACGCATAGCACCCGGCATTGACCTCGTGAATTTCGCGCTGTGATTCAGAAGCGTCCTTGAACTCGATGATGCTCACGGAGTTTTCACCGCGTAATATTCTCCCGTAAGCTCCGGGGTTTTCGGCATTGAACGTTATCACGGTGCAGTCGTTCTTCTCACAGCAGGATATTAACTCCTTGAGGCTTTCCGGCTTCATGAGGGGCAGATCTCCGTTCAGGACGATCATATTCTCGTAGTTCTGCCACCATTCGAGAGCAGACTTCACCGCGTGCCCTGTACCGAGCTGTTCATGCTGCCATAAGATTTTTACTTCGGGAAATTTTTTCTGTAGGTACTCTTCAACTCGTTCACCGCCTGAACCGACAAGAACGCCGACATTTTCGGGAGGTATTCCGACAGAGAGAACATTGCGAATAACATAATCAATAATGGGATTATCTAAAACGGGATGTAACACTTTGGGTATTGCGCTCTTCATTCGTGTGCCTTTACCTGCGGCCATGATGAGAACGCACAAACTATTCATGACACAATCACCAACCCTGAATTAATCGTGTATGGCTGGGATGGATGGATTCGAACCATCATTACAGGATCCAAAGTCCCGCGTCCTGCCTTTGGACGACATCCCAAAGTCAACACGTTAATTATTGCCCAAATGTTTTTTTACGTCAAGTCATGCAAGAAAGTCATGCAAGAAAGTCATGATTGTTATCCGGCAGCTTGTCGATTCGTACTTCAGGAATTTCCTGCGCTGTTTCCTCACTCATGAGGCGTTCAAATTCTTCCGCATCGATAACTTCACGTTCGAGCAATACGCCCGCAATCTTGTCCATGAGAGCGCGTCTCTGTGTGAGAATTTCTTTTGCCCGTTCGTAACATGCATCAATTATCGCTTTCACTTCCTGATCTATCTTGTACGCAACCTCCTCGCTGTAATTCCTGTCCTCAGAAATGTCGCGTCCCAAGAAAATCTCTTCTCGTTTGTTGCCGAGTTTTACCAGGCCGATAGTCTCACTCATTCCTAGCTGTGTAACCATCTGTCGTGCTGTCTGTGTTGCGCGTTCAAGGTCATTTGCTGCCCCGCTGGTTACGTCGTTGAACACAATCTCCTCACTGACACGCCCGCTCAATAACACCGCAATGCGATTCATGAGTTCCGATTTCGACATCAGGAATCTGTCCTCTTCCGGGAGCTGTAACGTATAGCCGAGTGCCGCATGTCCTCGTGGGATAATCGAAATTTTGTGCACGGGGTCGGAGCCGGGAAGAACTTTCGCAACTATCGCGTGTCCTGTCTCGTGATAAGCAATAATTCTCTTCTCGTGATCGTTGATGAGCCTGCTCTTTCTTTCAGGGCCTGCCATAACGCGCTCGATACCTTCTTCAAGTTCGTCCATGCTGATTTTGTCCCTGTTGTGCCGTGCCGCAAGTAGTGCCGCTTCATTCACGAGGTTTTCGAGGTCAGCACCGACAAGTCCCGGAGTCCTCCGCGCCAAAATTCCCGTGTCGACATCGTCCGCAAAAGTTTTTCCCTTCATGTGAACTTTCAGTATCTCCTCGCGTCCTTTCACGTC
>CAJOED010000005.1:0-3197 GCA_905233335.1 uncultured Synergistales bacterium | reverse complement strand
CAATGAGAATAGTACTGCTGGTGTCGTCGAAACCGTCAAGCTCCACGAGTAACTGGTTGAGTGTCTGCTCGCGTTCGTCATGACCTCCGCCGAGTCCCGCGCCCCTGTGCCTACCGACAGCGTCCATTTCGTCAATGAAGATAATGCACGGCTGGTACTTCTTGGCCTGATCGAAAAGATCCCGCACTCTTGCCGCACCGACACCGACGAACATCTCGACGAAATCCGAACCAGACACACTGAAGAACGGTACATCAGCTTCACCCGCCGCCGCACGAGCTAATAATGTTTTGCCTGTTCCGGGAGGCCCCACGAGAAGTACGCCTTTCGGGACACGAGCACCTAGCTTCTTGAACTTTTCGGGGTCCTTCAGGAAGTGAATAACCTCCTGCAGTTCTTCTTTTGACTCCTCACAGCCTGCTACGTCATTGAAGGTTACTTTGGGTTTGTTGTCGAGAAATAATTTCGCCTTGCTCCTGCCGAATGACATAATGCGACCGCCGCCGCCCTGCATATTGTACAGGAAGTACACCCACACGCCTATCAGTAACAGCGTCGGAAACAACGAGGTCATCAACGATACCAGCCAGGTGTTTTTCTGCGGAGCCTCGAACGTTACGATGATGCCTTTTGCCGCCGCCCTGTCAGCAATCCCGGAAGCGTCTAGGCCGTACGTCAGGAATCGCTGTCCGTTGTGCATTTCTCCCTGAAGAGTTGCGGAACTCGATTCGCCCGGCACGGTGTTGTTGCGTATCTGCAAAATTCTTATGCTCCCCGCGTCAAGTATCTTCAAGAACTCGCTGTAACTTATCTCATCATATTGTTTCTGGACTTCTTCGGGTGTTAAGAACATGTTGACCATAGAGACGACAACAAGAATTAACACGAGATAAAGCCCAAGATTTTTTACGACTTTTCCCAAGATATAAAGTACCTCCGAAAAAAAATATTGATATGAACGGGAAGCATTATAACAAATAAAAAGCAGTCCCCCTAGAAATCAGGAACTGCCGAAAAAGTTTCACGAAAAGTTTTTGTGCTGGTTAGCGTTTGAGTGCTCCCTCAACTTTGCGCTTGAGCTGTTTTGCTGGTACGTAGTTCGGGTTTCTTTCGAGCGCAATATTAACAAATTTCTGTGCTGTGCTGTTTCTGCCCATCTCGTAATTCGCGAGAGCCGCCTTGTATGGCGCAAGATAATCCATCGGGTACTGGTTCGTGATGTTGATATATCTCTCTGACTGTTCACGGTTGCCCTTGCCTTTTGCCGCATCCTTGTGCCTTTGTATGAGCGCGTTTGCAGTCCCTCCGTCAAGACCATAACTGCTGATGACTTTCTGCGGATCTTCTGACCTGTTCTCAAGGTTTGAGGCGGCCTTTTTCGTTATCGCGGGCGTTGTCTGTGTCGGAGTGTAGTCGTAATCTTCCTGACGGGGGGCGGGAGTTATTACAGGAGTTGCGGGAGTAGTCGTAACGGGAGTAAGGTCGCCGAAATCATCATCATCATCGTCATAATCGCTCACAACCGGCGTAGTAGTTCTTCCGTCGGCCGGCTCGAAATCATCTTCAACTTCCGGGTCTGCACCGTCGCCGAAATACCCTGAACCTGTGGAAGCATATGCCCCTGCCGCAAACGCAAAAATTACGAGGCTCGCGATGAACATCAAGAAAAATTTTTTTGAACGCATGATATTATCTCCTTTGCAACGAAATTACTTCTTCAGCCTTCCGACAGCATAAGCATAACCCTTGCTCATGATGCTGTTCTTCACAACGCGGTTTGAACGTGAGCTTACCAGTCCGAGTATCTCATTTCCGAGCATGTCGAAATGTTTTCTGTAAACTTCTGTGTACATTGTGCCGTCATCAGAAAATTCATATCTCGATTCTGTGAAGTATAAGGATTTTGCTGCCTTCTCGGAAACTGAATAGCGCGACATAAGTTCCTCTATCTGTTCTGTTTTTGGAGCCGCGCTGGTGTAATACTTTCTGGCTACAGCGTAAGGGGCTGAACCGTTGCCGTAGTCCGTCAAGTACCAAGTCAACCCCGCCTTATCTCTGCCGATCTGAACTTGTTTTGAAAAAGCATCTTCGGCACAAGCGGGGATTGCGAAAACAAGAAGAACAAGGAGCACCGCAAAAAATTTACGCATTCTTATCAAATCCTCCGTTACAAAAAATATTTGGGGTAATAAATTTCTGGTATTATAACACGTCATAAGGGGGTTGATGACTTTATGAATGAAAATTATGATGCTTTAGAACTCTCACTTTCTGACTGGCAGATATTATTTGCAGAATGGAACGAGCAGAAATTCCGGGCGGCGCAGGTGTGTCAGTGGATATACGCAAAAAAAGTTTTCAGTTATCATGACATGACGAACTTATCGAAAGACTTACGCACGAAACTAAGCGAGAATATATTGATGACGTTGCCCATAGTGATAAAGCAGCAGGTTTCACGGGACGGGACGAAAAAATATTTGTGGCAGTTGTCCGACGGCGCAAGAATAGAGAGTGTTCTCCTCAATCACGGGGGACATAAGACGGCGTGTATTTCGAGTCAGGCTGGTTGTCCTTTGGGCTGTACGTTCTGTGAGACGGGCGCAAACGGCTTCACACGGAACTTAACGCGCGGAGAAATTCTCGGACAGTTCCTTATGATGGAGAAGCTGAACGGTGCGGACATCAGCAACATCGTATTCATG
Source organism: uncultured Synergistales bacterium (assembly GCA_905233335.1). Taxonomy (GTDB): domain Bacteria; phylum Synergistota; class Synergistia; order Synergistales; family Aminobacteriaceae; genus JAFUXM01. Next base: position 492 of record CAJOED010000005.1, on the reverse strand, counting down.
GGAATGGGCGAGCCATTGCTGAATGAAGCGAACGTATTTGCGTCGGTGAACTCCCTGAACGACAAGAACATGCGCAACATGGGAGCACGGCACATCACAATATCAACCTCAGGGATTGCGCCGGGAATTGAGGATCTTGCGGATTTCGGAGTACCTTTGCGGCTGTCTCTCTCGCTTCATGCCACGAATGACGAGTTGCGCTCAAAGTTGATGCCGGTGAACAATCAGTATCCGTTGCAGAAGGTAGTAGCGGCGTTGAGGCGTTATCGTGAGAGGACTGGCGAACGGATCACAATAGAGTATGCGTTGATTGACCGCGTGAATGATGCTCCTGAATATGCGTATGAGCTAGCGGCGTTGCTTGACGGGTTAGAGCCGTATGTGAACTTGATACCGTATAACCCTGTGCCTTCACGTCCTGACCTGAAGCGTTCGGGCGACGGAAGGATTCGTGAGTTCTGCCGGGCACTTGACGCGGTGAAAATCGGCTAT
>CAJOED010000004.1 GCA_905233335.1 uncultured Synergistales bacterium | reverse complement strand
GAGAAATTTTCTGTGGACGTTGGCGAATAGGCACGATAATTTTTTTGAGGACGAGAGCATGATGTTCATGAAAAATTTTTTGCGTTGAACGAGAGAGAGCAAATATATAATTACCCGCGAGGTGATTAGCAATGGAAGCAGCGACGGAGAAAAAAACAGTATGGGTGAAGCCGACTCGGAAGATGACGATGGACGAGCTTTGGGCTAATTTTGTGTATGACCCCGACTACGAGGACGATGACCCGGCATACGAGCGTGCGATTTACGACAGATACGGCAACCCGACGTACGGGACTTTGTGCGCGATGTACGAGGAAGAGCACGGACTGCTTGAGGGACCGTACACGATAGACGAGCTTTTTGCGGAGTTTGACAAGTGGCGTGAGGAGGCCGACCTTGAGGACAGCAAAGCACAGCAGGAAATTCAAGCAGGACTTCAAGCGTGGAGTTAGGGGTAAGTACCGTGATGTGATAGCTTATCCCAGCGGTGAATTATGGGAAGTTGTAGACGCACTTGCTGATAATATACAGCTTCCCGCAGCTTATCGCGATCATTCACTTCATGGTACTTTGGAGGGGAAACGTGAGTGTCATATACGGCCTGACTTACTGCTAGTATATACTTATATCAATGATGACTTGTTAATACTCGAAAGGCTCGGCAGTCATTCAGAGATTTTCGGACTGTGAGAAAAAATTTTTTTCAGGAGGAACAGCAAAATGATTCGAGAAGTAACACCGACAGAAGTCGACGGCCTCGCGGGGGGTCAAGGCAAAGCATACGTGTATCACATCGTACCCAAAGAAGAACTCAACGGACACGGACGACTCTACGCGCGCGTTGTGCTCCCGTCGGGATCATGTGTTGGGTGGCATCAGCACGTTCACGACACGGAGCCATACTACATACTGAAGGGCGAGGGAGATTTCTACGAGGGCGACACGGAGAACGGAGAACGCCGAAAGTATCACGTTCACGCCGGGCAGGTCTGCGTCATCAACGTGGGACAGTGGCACAAGCTCGAAAACAATTCGTGCGGTGATTTAGAATTTGTTGCGCTGATTTACAATGAGCCGGGCTATAATATTTGACATGAAGCAGCGATATTTGCTAATATTATCAGGCTGTTTACATGGTAATAGTGAAAGGAGGGAAATCTGCTGCCAATAAAGCAGGTGAATAGAAAGCAGGTTGACAGCAGAGACTTGTGCCAACAATTAATCAGTTAGTGCGTCTTGGACGTGAAGAAAAGAAAAGCAAAAGTAATTCTCCGGCATTGCAGGGTAACCCGGCTCGTCGCGGAGTGTGCACGAGGGTATACACGATAACACCCAAAAAGCCCAACTCGGCGTTGCGTAAAGTGGCGCGTGTCAGGCTCACGAATGGCATCGAGGTAACTTCATACATTCCCGGCATCGGACATAACTTGCAGGAACACTCTGTAGTTCTTGTGCGCGGCGGACGTGTAAAAGACCTTCCCGGTGTACGTTATCACATAATACGCGGTACACTTGACTGCGGAGGAGTCGAGAACAGAAAACGCAGCCGTTCCAAGTACGGTGCACGCAGACCGAAGGCCAACTAGCAGGAGGATTAGTGGAGAATGTCGAGAAAAGGACACATCAAGAAACGTGAACCCCAGCCGGACATCAGGTTCAATAATCCTGCGGCAGGAAGATTCATAAGTGCGTTGATGATGGGCGGAAAGCGCAGCCTTGCGGAGAAAATCTTTTACGGTGCTCTTGAGGGTGCAGCAGAGAAGCTAGGTTGTGAACCTTTTGAGGTTTTCGAGAAGGCAATGGCCAACGTTACCCCGAATATTGAGGTGCGTCCTCGTCGTGTCGGCGGTGCAACGTATCAGGTGCCTGTTGAGGTTACTCCTGAACGCGGCGTGCAGTTGTCAATACGGTGGATAGTGTCATTTGCCCGTGCGAAAAAGGGAATGCCGATGCATGAAAGGCTTATGCGTGAGTTGATGGACGCATACAAGAACGAGGGAGCTTCAATAAAACGCCGTGATGACACACACAGAATGGCAGAAGCAAACCGTGCATTTGCGCATTACCGCTGGTAAAAAATCTTAGTTTGCAGGTGTAAATTTTTGCAGGATATTTCTAGAGTTCGTAATATCGGTATAGCAGCTCATATTGACGCGGGAAAAACCACGACCAGCGAGCGCATACTGTATTACACAGGAAGTAATTACAAAGTCGGCGAAGTTCATGAAGGCACAGCCACAATGGACTGGATGGAGCAGGAGCGCGAAAGAGGCATAACGATTACCTCAGCGGCCACTACATGCGCATGGAAGGATCATACTATCAACTTGATTGATACGCCAGGCCACGTGGATTTTACCGTTGAAGTAGAGCGGTCTATGAGGGTACTTGACGGTGCTGTAGCTGTATTTTGTGCGGTAGGAGGGGTTGAGCCTCAATCCGAAACAGTATGGCGGCAGGCGGACAAATACCACGTTCCACGTATAGCGTTCGTGAACAAAATGGACAGAATCGGCGCGGATTTCGCTGCGGTCGTGAAGGCCATGCGCGAGAGGCTTGGTGCTAATGCGGTACCGTTACAGCTTCCGATAGGTGCAGAAGATGACTTTGCCGGAGTAGTTGATTTAATCGAGCAGAAAGCGTTGTATTTTTCGGGTGTACTTGGCCAGCCTCCTGCGGAAGGAGCAATCCCCCCGGAGCTTGCAATGCCGGCGAAACAGGGACGGGACAACATCATAGAAGCACTCTCTGACTTCAGCGACGACATTATGACGCTGTACCTTGAGGGGCAGAATGTGAGTTCCGAACTCATACGGAAGACATTGCGCGAGGCCGTAATCAACCTGAAGGCTGTCCCGGTGTTATGCGGTTCGGCGTTCAAGAACAAGTGCATAGAGCCGCTGCTTGATGCGGTTGTTGAGTATCTGCCAAGCCCGATAGATTTACCGCCGGTCAAAGGATTATCGCCGGAAGACGAGAACGTAATCATTGAGCGGCACAGCAGGACGGATGAGCCATTTACGGCACTGGCGTTCAAAGTAGCAGTGGATCCGTTTTTGGGCAAGTTGTTTTTCTTGAGGGTATACTCCGGGAAACTTGAGAAGGGAAGCGCATTATACAATCCGACTTCAGGACAGCGCGAGAGAATCGGACGCATTATGAGAATGCACTCAAACAAGCGCGAGGACATCGACAGCATGGAAGCCGGAATGATAGTAGCACACGAAAACAGGAGATACACTTTGCGACGAGGCACATCCGATAGTGTTAGAGAGCCTCGAATTTCCCGACCCGGTAATCTCTCTTGCGGTCGAACCTGCAACACAGCAGGACAAAGTGAAACTCTCGAAGGGACTTAACGCACTTGCGGACGAGGATCCCACGTTCAAAGTTCACAACGACGAGGAGAGCGGGCAGACCGTAATTTCGGGAATGGGAGAGCTGCATCTTGAAATTATCGTTGACCGTCTGAAAAGGGAGTTCGGCGTTGATGTGAAAGTCGGCAATCCCCAAGTGGCATACAGGGAAGCAATTCGCAGACCCGCACGCGCTGAAGGGAAATATATACGTCAGTCGGGCGGACGAGGACAGTACGGACATGTTGTTTTCGAGATTGAACCGATTGAGGGCGGCAAGTTCGAGTTTGAAGATAAGATCGTCGGCGGCGTAATTCCCAAAGAATTTATTGCGTCCGTCGAAAAAGGACTTGAAGAAGCTGTGCAGTCGGGCGTGCTCGGCGGCTATCCCGTTATCGGCGTGAAGGTTGCACTTGTTGACGGCTCATATCATGAAGTCGACAGTTCAGAAATGGCGTTCAAGATAGCGGCATCAATGGGCTTCAAGGAAGCAATGAAGAAAGCTGACCCCGTATTGATGGAGCCTGTTATGTCGGTGGAAGTCGTAACGCCGGAAGAGTATGTTGGAGATGTTATCGGTGATCTGTCATCGAGGCGCGGACGCATTGACGGAATGGACATGCGTGCGAACGCAAGAATTATCCGGGCATTTGTGCCGTTGGTGGGAATGTTCGGTTATGCGACTGATTTACGGAGCAAGACTTCAGGACGCGCAAATTACTCGATGCAGTTTGATCACTATGAACAGACACCTGTAGAAGTCAGCGAAAAGATTTTGCAGGGAAGAATTTAGTAAATCACAGAAGGAGTTAATTGAATCATGGCAAAAGAAAAGTTTGAACGCACCAAGCCTCACTTGAATATCGGTACAATCGGGCACATCGATCACGGCAAAACAACGCTTACGGCGGCAATCACGAAATGTCTTGCTACGGAGAACTTTGCGGAGTTCACAGCGTACGACATGATCGACAAAGCCCCCGAAGAGAGAGAGCGCGGTATCACGATCAACATAGCACACGTTGAGTACCAGACACCGAAACGCCACTATGCACATATCGACTGCCCCGGCCACGCAGACTACATCAAGAACATGATTACCGGTGCAGCACAGATGGACGGAGCAATACTGGTAGTTTCAGCAGCAGACGGCCCGATGCCCCAGACACGTGAGCACGTTCTTCTTGCGCGTCAGGTCAACGTTCCCGCGCTTGTTGTGTTCATGAACAAGACAGACCAGGTTGATGACCCTGAACTGTTAGACCTCGTAGAAATGGAAGTCCGCGAACTCCTCAACAAGTACGAGTTCCCCGGAGATGACATCCCCATTATTCGCGGTTCAGCACTCGAAGTTCTCGAAAAGGGTACAGGCAAGAGGGACGACCCCGTGTGCAAACCCATTTTCGACCTCATGGACGCGTGCGATAACTATATCCCTGATCCAGTGCGTGAAATCGACAAGCCTTATCTTATGCCGATTGAGGACGTATTCACGATTACGGGACGCGGCACAGTCGTTACTGGAAGAGTTGAACGCGGCGTAATCAAAGCGGGCGAGGAAGTTGAGATCGTCGGAATGACCAGAGACACACGCAAGACAGTAGCAACATCGCTCGAAATGTTCCGCAAGATTCTCGACAGCGCAGAAGCAGGAGACAACGTAGGCGTACTTCTTCGCGGCATCGACAAAGACGAGGTACAGCGCGGACAGGTCCTGGCCAAGCCCGGCACAGTTACTCCTCATACGAAGTTCAAGGGTGAAGTTTACGTCCTGAAAAAGGAAGAAGGCGGCCGTCATACACCGTTCTTTGCAGGATACAAGCCGCAGTTCTACTTCAGGACAACGGACGTTACCGGCAACATCAAGCTCCCTGAAGGCGTAGAGATGGTAATGCCCGGCGACAACGCAACGTTTGAGGTTGAACTGATTGTGCCGATAGCAATGGAAGAAGGACTCCGCTTTGCAGTTCGTGAAGGCGGACACACGGTCGGTGCGGGAGTCGTAACCAAGATTATCGAGTAAGCTGGAAAAACATCATGGCACGCAAAATCCGCATACGCTTAAAATCTTTCGATCACAGAGTGCTTGACATTTCAGCGGCACAGATCGCGGAGACAGCCCAAAGTACCGGCGCGAGGGTTTCAGGACCTATACCGCTTCCGACAGAAGTCGGGAGAATTACGATCCTGAAATCACCGCACAAGGACAAGGACGCACGCGAACAGTTCGAGATGAGGACGCACAAAAGGTTGATAGATATTATTGACCCGACACAAAGGACTATGGATGCGCTGATGCAGTTGAATTTAGCGTCAGGCGTGGACATACAGATAAAATTTTAGTTAGGAGACAACAGCATTATGTCAATAGGGATTCTGGGGAAAAAACTCGGAATGACACAGATTTATGACTCGGAAGGTCAGGCCGTAGCAGTTACGGTCGTCCTTGCCGGGCCGTGTTCTGTTGTTGCTCTGCGTACCCCTGAACAGAACGGATATTCCGCCGTTCTTCTCGGCTTCGGGGCTGTGAAGGCTCATAAGCTGTCCAAACCGCAAAAGGTTATGTTCGAGAAACTGAAGCTCGAACCTAAGAAAGTACTTCGGGAATTCAGGCTTGATGATGTGAAGGGCTATGAAGTTGGGCAGGAGCTGAAAGCTGACTTATTCGAGGCAGGAGAGAAAATCAACGTCAAGGGTATCTCCAAAGGTAAGGGTTTCGCTGGAGTTATGAAGCGTCATCATTTTGGAGGTCAGCAGTTCAGTCATGGAACGTCGGTCGAACACAGGCACGGAGGTTCAAGCGGAGCAATATCGTATCCCGGACGAGTATTTCCCGGTAAGAGAATGCCCGGTCATATGGGAAGCGATAAAGTTACCGTGAAAAATCTCACTGTAATGGCCGTTGATGTCGAGAATAATTTACTTCTGGTAAAAGGTGCAGTACCTGGCGCGAAAAACAGCCTGCTTGCCCTCTACAAGAAAGCATAAAGGGGGAAAAAGCAAATGCCATTCGTAAAAGTATACGAGTTCAACGGAGACAGAGCCGGCGAAATGGAATTGTCATCAGCAGTATTTGATGTTCCTGTTCACATGGCCGCAATTCATCAGGTAGTAGTTGCACATCTGGCAAACTGCCGTCAGGGAACGCACAGCACAAAGACACGCGGAGACGTTTCCGGCGGAGGCAAAAAGCCTTGGAGGCAGAAACACACAGGCCGCGCACGTCAGGGAAGCACACGTTCGCCCATATGGGTGCACGGCGGAGTCGCACACGGCCCGCATCCTAGGGACTATCATCAGAAAGTGAACAAGAAAGTCCGTCAGCTTGCGTTGAAGTGCGTTTTGTCCGACAAGGTACGCGAGGAGTTAATGTCTGTCGTGAAAGGTTTTGACGCGATCGAGAAGCCGTCGACAAAGGCAGGAAAGAACTTATTTGCTGCTCTCGGTGTCGGCAAGACGTTAGTAATCTATCACAACAACGCATTGAACGTTACGCGCTCATTCAGGAATTTGCCCGGCGCAAAGTGCATCAACGTAGCAAGCATAAATGTATATGACATTCTGAACGCGAAAAACTTGATAGTAACTCCTGAAGTTGTCGCGAAAATTGAGGAGGTATATTCCAAATGAATTTAGCTGCTCATGACATAATCATACGCCCGATAATAACGGAGAAAACTAGCTCGATGATGGCACTGAACAAGTACACGTTTGAAGTTCACAAGGACGCGAACAAGATACAGATTCGCAATGCAGTAGAAGAAGTCTTCAATGTGAAAGTTGAAGGCGTGAACACTATCAACGTGAAGGGCAAAATGCGCCGACGAGGACTCGCAAAAGGATATACGCGCTCATGGAAAAAAGCGATTGTGTCCCTGAAGCCGGATCAGCACATTGAGTTCTTTGAGGGTGCTTCGATATAAAACAGGAGAAACGGAAACATGTCAATAAAACAATTCAAGCCGTATACAGCTGCCCGCCGTCATATGAGCATACAGGGCCGCGAGGATATTACGGCAGACAAGCCGGAACGTTCTCTGGTAGTACATCTCCGCAAGCATGGAGGCCGCAACAATACGGGCAGGATTACCATGCGTCATATCGGAGGCGGACACAGAAGAGCGTACCGAATTATAGATTTCAAGCGTGAGAAGCTCGGCATTCCGGGAAAAGTTGCGACGATTGAGTACGATCCCAACCGCAACGCCCGTATAGGCCTGATAAATTACGCTGACGGAGAAAAACGCTATATCATCATGCCCAAAGGCCTGAATGTCGGTGATGTCATCTATTCGGGGCCTGAAAGCGATATTACTCCCGGAAACGCCTTAAAGCTGAAAGATATTCCGGTCGGCACGGTAATTCACAACATCGAGTTACAGCCCGGGTGCGGTGCAAAGCTCGTTCGTTCAGCAGGTACTTCCGCGCAGTTGATGTCAAAAGAAGGCAAGTATGCGTACATCAGGATGCCGAGCAGTGAACTGCGTCTCGTGCTTCTTGAGTGCATGGCTACAGTCGGTCAGGTCGGCAATGAGGACTACGACAACATTTCGTGGGGCAAAGCCGGAAAAACCCGCTGGAAGGGACGCAGGCCGTCAGTACGCGGAATGGTCATGAACCCGGTGGATCACCCGATGGGCGGCGGTGAAGGAAAATCAAAGTCCAACAAGCACCCCGTATCACCTTGGGGAACTCCTGCAAAGGGCTACAGGACACGCAAGCGCAAGCCTTCCGACAAGCTGATAATCCGCAGGCGTTACGACAAGTAAAGGAGCTGAAGAATAAATGCGCTCAACGAAAAAAGGGCCTTTTGTCGAACAGAGGCTCCTTGACAGAATAGAAGCAATGAACGTTTCTGGCAACAAGAAAGTCATAAAGACCTGGTCGCGACGTTCTACAGTAGTGCCGCAGATGATCGGACACACGATAGCCGTACACAATGGCCGTATGCATCTGCCCGTGTACATCAGCGAAAATATGGTGGGTCATAAGCTCGGTGAGTTTGCTCCGACGAGGAAATTCGGACATCATGCCGGACAGGACAAGAAAGGGAAATAATCAATCATGGCAGAAGTAAAGACAGCAACAGCTATGACGCGCAACGTAAGAATTTCCCAGTATAAAGTCCGTCAGGTATTGGAGCTTATTCGCGGGAAAAGTGCAGAACGCGCACAGGTAATATTGAAGTTCAGCGACAAGAAAGCCGCCGGGATAATATTGAAAGTTCTGAACAGCGCAATGGCGAACGCAGAGCATAATTACGGTATGGATCTCGACAAGTTATACGTTCATGCGGCATATGCAGATAAAGGGCCGGTAATGAAGAGATTTCGCCCGGTGTCAATGGGACGCGCTCACCCGTATGTGCATAGAACATCACATGTAACGATAACGCTCGGCGAACGTCAGTAGGAGGAAATTTTAGAGAATGGGACAGAAAGTTCACCCAGTAGGCTATCGTCTCGGAGTGTCAAGTGAATGGCAGTCGAGATGGTACGCCGACAAAAAGAATTACGCAAAGAAGCTACATGAAGACTTGAAACTGCGTAAGTACATAATGAAGAAGTGGGAAGGCGCAGGGATTTCCCGCATTGAGATAGAACGCGTCGGGCCTGTAGTGCGTTTCACGATTCACACAGCGAGGCCGGGAGTAGTCATCGGTCGCGGCGGCAATGAGATTCAGAACATCAAGAACGAACTGCAGGCTATCACCGGCGGCAAAGTCATGGTCAACGTCCACGAGATAAAGAATCCCGACGTAGAAGCCCAGCTTGTTGCGGAAGGTATAGCGAGTTCACTTGAACGCCGTGTGTCATTCAGGAGGGCAATGAAGCAGGCAATATTCCGTGCGACAAAGGCCGGTGTGAAGGGCATCAAAGCGCAGGTTGCAGGTCGTCTCGGCGGTGCAGAAATCGCGCGTACAGAATGGTACAACGAGGGACAGTTACCGCTGTCGACAATCAAGGCTGATATAGACTACGGCTTTGCTGAAGCAAAAACGATTTACGGCGTAATAGGCTGCAAAGTCTGGATATACAGGGATCGCAAGAACGAGAAGGCAGCTGCTCCGGCACGTCCGGCACGCAACAGGCCAGCAAACAAGGGGGCATAAATCACTATGTTAATGCCAAGCCGAGTAAAGTTCCGCAAGTCTCACAGATCCCCGCTTCGTGGCATCTCAAAAGGAGGTACGACGGTAGCGTTCGGTGATTATGGTATTCAGGCACTCGAAAATGTATGGCTTTCAGCACGACAGATAGAGGCCGCACGTGTAGCAATTTCCCGTAAAATGAAGAAGGGCGGAAAAATCTGGATTCGCGTTTTCCCTGACAGGCCATACACAAAGAAGCCGCTTGAAACAAGAATGGGAAAAGGCAAGGGCGCACCTGAATATTGGGTTGCCGCTGTGAAAAGAGGCCGCGTGCTGTTCGAGTTCTCCGGGATTACTGAGGACGTAGCACAGGAAGCCTTCAGGACAGCAAGCCATAAACTGCCCGTGAAAGTTCGCTTTGTACGCAGCGGAGGGAGTGATTAGCCTGATGGACGCGAGCGTAAAGCCGGAGAAACTCAGAGAATTAACGAGTGAGGAAATCGCCGGAAAAATCAAGGAGTACAAGACAGAATTATTCAATCTGCGTTTTCAGAATGCCGTCGGGCACTTGAAGAACACGAGCCGTATACGTGAGGTCAGAAAGACAATCGCGAGGCTCTTAACGATAGCGTCTGAAAAGGCCGCAACAGAAAAGGAAGCAGCAGACAATGCCGAGTAAAGTAAGAACGGGTATCGTCGTCAGCGACAAAATGGACAAGACAATAATCGTCCGCGTCGAGAGAATGGCAGAACACCCGCTGTATGGAAAGAGAATAAAACGCGCAAAGAAATACGCGGCTCATGACGCAAACAATGAGTGCAAAATGGGCGATGAAGTTCGTATCAGAGAGACCCGGCCTTTGAGCAAAACAAAACGCTGGGAACTCGTCGAGATTACGCGCAAAGCTCCTGTTTTCGGGAATGAGGCAGAATTGTCAGAGGAGGAACAAGCATAAATGATACAGCTAACTACAGTGCTGAATGTTGCTGACAATTCCGGCGCAAGAAAATTATTCTGCATTCAGGTAATGGGCGGAAGCAAAAGGCGTTACGGCACGATCGGCGATGTCATTGTCGCGTCAGTACGTGAGGCAATTCCGAACAGCAACATAGCAAAGGGCAGCGTAGTGAAGGCCGTCATAGTCAGGACGAAAAAGGAAGTCCGCCGCCGTGATGGCACGTACGTAAGGTTTGACGATAATGCAGCAGTCTTGATCGATGCGAACGGTGAGCCTAGAGGAACTCGTATTTTCGGGCCTGTTGGACGTGAGCTTCGTGCGAAAAAGTACATGCGCATATTGTCGCTTGCTCCTGAAGTAGTGTAATTCGCTAAAGGAGAAAACATCATGTCAGTAAGATTGAAGAAGAATGACCGCGTGAAAGTCATCACCGGCAAAGACAAGGGCAAGGAAGGGAAAATCATCCGCCGCATTCCTGAAAGGGATCTCGTCGTGATTGAGGGAGTGAACATGGTATCGCGCCACGTAAGGCCGAGCCAGACCAACCCGCAGTCCGGCATCATCAAGCAGGAAGCCCCGATTTACGCAAGCAAAGTAATGCTCGTGTGCCCCCAGTGCGGAAAAGCTACGAGGGTAGGCGCATCCTTCCTTGAGAACGGGAAGAAAGTCCGCGTGTGCAAGAAGTGCGGAGAAATCATAGATCGCGGAGGACTTTAAGCCATGACACCCAGAATGTTAGAGAAATACAAGAATGAAGTTGCTCCCGCAATGCTCCGTGATTTTGGGTACAAGAACGTAATGCAGCTGCCCAAGATCGAGAAAATAGTCGTGAATATCGGTGTCGGCGACGCAAAACTCGACATAAAGTTCATGGACGCGGCAATTAACGAGTTACGCGCAATCACGGGACAACAGCCCCTCCTGAAACGTGCGAAAAAGTCAATCGCGGGCTTCAAGGTGCGTCAGAATATGCCCGTAGCGTGTGCAGTAACACTTAGGGGCGCAAAAATGTGGGAGTTTCTCGACAGGCTTGTGTCGCTGGCACTTCCTGCGATAAAAGATTTTCAGGGGATTACGAGAAAAGGTTTCGACGGGCGCGGGAATTACAATCTCGGACTCCGTGAACAGTTAATTTTCCCGGAAATAAGCTATGACAAAGTAATACGTTCTCGCGGCATGAACGTCTCAATAGTAACGACAGCAAAAACGGATGAGGAAGCCTTTGCGCTGTTGAAGGGACTCGGTATGCCGTTCAGGACAAGTCAGGGGGTATAAGAAAAGAAATGGCAAGAAAAGCACTGAAGAATAAAGCAAAGCTCCCCCCTAAATTCAGCACGAGACAGCACAACCGCTGCCCGTTATGCGGAAGGATTCACGGGTACATTCGCATGTTCGACATGTGCCGCTGCTGCTTCCGTAAGATGGCGCGTGAGGGAGTTTTCCCCGGCGTTGTAAAAGCAAGCTGGTAAAGGGGGCAGGTCAAATTGTACGTAAATGACCCTGTTGCAGACATGCTCACGAGAATCAGAAACGCTAATATGACTTATGCAGAGAGCGTTGATGTTCCGTCAAGCAAAATGAAGTTGGCCCTTGCGCGCATTCTTAAAGACGAGGGGTACATAAAGAATTTCAGAATGATAACTGACCCGGACAAACCGTACGCAGAAATCAGAATATATCTCTCATACGGCAATAACAGGGAGCGCGTCATTCAGGGACTTCGTAGGATCAGCAAGCCCGGCAGAAGGATCTACGTTGGACGCGACAAGTTACCCATAGTGATGGGCGGACTCGGCCTCGCGATTCTCTCCACGTCCAAAGGGCTGAAGACCGGCGCAGAAGCCAACAAGCTCGGACTCGGCGGAGAAGTTCTCTGCTATGTCTGGTAGGAGGTGCGCTGAATGTCCCGAATAGGCAATAAGGCAGTAGAAATCGCCAAAGGTGCAAGCGTTGAACTCAAAGGCAACGACATCGTAGTGAAAGGCCCGAAAGGTGAACTTCATGCGCAGTTGATGCCCGGCATCAGCGTGGATATTGACGGCGGACAAGTGAAGGTTTCCCGGAGCAATGACGAGAAACAGACGCGTGCTTGGCACGGAATGACACGGGCACTAATCGCCAACATGGTTACGGGAGTTACGTCGGGCTTCTCAAAGACGATGGAGATAGTTGGAGTTGGCTGGCGTGCGGCTCTGCAGGGCAAGAAGTTAGTGCTCAATCTCGGCTACTCGCACCCGATAGAGTTCACTCCCCCCGAAGGCATTGAAATAGTTGTTGAAAATCCCATAAAGTTCCACGTAAGGGGTATAGACAAAGAAAAAGTAGGACAGACATGCGCCCTCATAAAGAAATTCAGACCGCCTGAGCCGTATCACGGAAAAGGTATCAAGTTCGAGAACGAATACATAATCCGCAAGGCCGGCAAGACTGGGGCGAAATAATACATCATGAAAAAGAGAAGCAGAAATGATATGCGCGTAATCAGGCACGAACGCTTACGCAGGACGCTTTCAGGGACAGCAGAAAAACCCCGTCTCTGCGTGTTCAGGAGCCTCAAAAATATTTACGTTCAAGTAGTGGACGATGAGAAAGGGCACACGCTCGTATCAGCCTCGACGCTTGACAAGTCGTTACAGCCTGAGCTGAAGGGACATTGCAACGTTGAAGCCGCAAAAGTCATCGGAAAAGCTATTGCAGAACGAGCAAAGGCCAAAGGCATTAACACCGTAGTGTTTGACCGCGGCGGTCATGCGTACATGGGCAAAGTTATGGCTCTGGCTGATGCCGCAAGAGAAGGAGGGCTTGTATTCTAATGCCCAGAAGAAACGACACAGAAGCCGTAGAGTTTCAAGAGCGCGTTGTAGCTATCAACCGTGTAAGCAAGGTCGTAAAGGGCGGAAAAAGATTCCGTTTTGCAGTACTTGTTGTAGTTGGTGATGGCTCGTCGCAGGTCGGAACAGGTATCGGCAAAGCAAAAGAAATCGCCGAAGCAGTGAGAAAAGGCATCGAGAAGGCCAAGAAGAACATGGTGGAAGTCCGTCATGCAGGAAACACAATCCCGCACCCCGTAGTCGGTGAGTTCGGAGCAGCAAGAGTTCTCCTCAAGCCGTGCCCGGAAGGTACTGGAGTTATCGCTGGCGGAGTTGTCCGTGCAATTATGGAGCTTGGCGGCGTGAAGGACGTTGTTACGAAAGTTACGGGCAGAACGTCGAACGCTATCAACGTTGCACACGCTACACTTGAGGCCATCAAGATAACGAGAACGTCGGACGAAATCATGAAGTTACGCGGTCTTGCCGGCGGCGAAACAGAAGAAGCACCTGCTGAAGAAGCAGTAATCGGGGAGTGATTCACTATGGCAAAGATAAAAGCAAAGTGGGTCAAGAGCGCAATAAGTTTTCCCGAAAGACAGAAGCGCACAATCAAAGCACTCGGCTTCAGGAAGCTCAATTCAGAAGTCGAGCATGAGGACACACCTCAAATTCGCGGCATGATTGAGCACGTGCGCCACCTCGTTAAATGGGAGGTTGTTGAATGATTACGTTAAACGATTTACACCCTGCAGAAGGCTCAACGCACAAGTCAAAGCGTCTTGGTCAGGGTATCGGAAGCGGAACGGGCAAGACTTCCGGCAAAGGCAACAAGGGCGACAAGTCGAGGACGGGCGGCGGAGTTCGTCCTGGTTTCGAGGGAGGCCAGATGCCTTTAACGAGAAGGACACCCAAACGCGGCTTCAATAATGCACGATTCGCGAAAGTGTTTCAGACGGTAAATCTTGGGACGCTCGAAAAGAAATTCGATGCAGGAGCAGAAATTGACGCTGAAGCAATGTTCAACGCAAGAGTGATACGCAAAAAAAATATTCCCGTGAAAATATTAGCGGACGGAGAAATCAGCAAAGCCTTCAAGATAAAGGCCGGGGCATTCAGTGCAGAAGCAATGAAGAAGATAGAAGCAGCCGGCGGAACTCATGAGGTAGCGTAATATGTTCGGGTCTCTTGGTGATATTTTCAGGCTTCCCGACCTGAAACGCAGAATATTTTTCACGATATTCATTTTGTTCATCTTCAGGCTTGGGGCTTATATCCCAAGTCCTGGCGTTGATCGTGCCGCAATGGCCAGCCTCTTCAGCACGGGAGGCGGAGTTATGGACTTCCTGAACTTGTTTTCGGGAGGTGCTTTGAGCCGTTTCGGAATATTCTCGCTCGGTGTTGCGCCGTACATTAACTCCAGCATCGTCATGCAGCTATTAGTTGTAATCTTCCCTGCTCTCGAAAAATTACAGAAGGACAGCACTGACGGACACAAAAAAATTACGCAGTGGACTCGCTACGGTGCCGTTCTTTTCGCGGTAGTTCAGGCGGTCGGAATGACGGCGTGGCTTCGCGGACTCGGCATCATGCAGGGCGGCGTGTTCGACTGGCTGTTAGTGGTAATTACACTTGTTGCGGGGTCAATGGCTGTCATGTGGCTCGGCGAGGAACTCACAGATCACGGCATCGGCAACGGAATATCGCTTCTGATTTTTGCCGGTATCGTAGCCCGTATCCCTGAAGCAATTTTGCAGACGTGGAGCATGGTTAGACTCGGCTCATTGAGCGTCATTGCGTTATTGCTTGGCATCGTGTTAATGGTAATCGTCGTTGCAGGGTGTATCCTCCTTCAGGAAGGACAGAGAAGACTTCCGGTGCAGTACGCAAAACGTGTCGTCGGCAATAAGATTTACGGCGGTCAGAGTACGTTCATACCGTTGAGGGTCAATCAGGCGGGCGTTATTCCGATAATTTTTGCGTCGTCATTATTGATTTTCCCGTACACAATCGCAAATTATTTCAGTGATAGTTCAGTGGGAAGATTTTTCAGCGCGATGTTTGCCCCGAACAGCTTTGTGTATATCATCTGCAACATTGCACTGATCATATTTTTCTCGTATTTCTATACGGCAGTCGTCTTCAATCCCATCGACATAGCCAACAACATGAAGAAATACGGCGGCTTCATTCTCGGCATAAGACCCGGACAGCCCACGTCAGACTACATCACACGCGTAATGGAACGTATAACGCTCGGCGGTGCAGTGTTCCTTGCTGTTATCGCGCTGATCCCGAACGTAATGTCGTCAGTCCTCAACGTACGGAGTTTCTATTTCGGCGGGACTGCTGTATTAATCGTTGTCGGTGTCGCTATGGATACGATTAATCAGATTGAAGCACAGTTACTCATGCGCCACTATGACGGAATACTCAAGAAATCCGGCGGCGGTCGCAGGGGACTTCTGCGGGGTTAATCATGAGGCTGGTATTATTGGGTGCGCCTGGTGCCGGAAAAGGTACTCAGGCAGTACTCCTCAAAGAACGTCATAACCTGGCTCACATTTCGACGGGCGATATTTTCCGTCATAACCTCAAGAACAATACGCCGCTTGGCCTCGAAGCAAAAAAGTACATGGACGCAGGGCAGTTAGTCCCCGATGAACTCGTAATGAAGATGGTCGGCGAAAAACTCTCGGAGTTCGGCGAAAATGACGGCTTCATGCTCGACGGATTTCCACGCACTGTCCCGCAGGCAGAATTTCTTGAGGGCAAAACGAAACTTGACGGCGTTATTCTCTTCAAGATTGCTGATGATGACATCGTGAAAAGATTGTTGAGCCGTGCCGTGTGCAGAGAATGCGGAAACATCACGAACATTCACGAGCACGACAAATGCCCGGTCTGCGGCGGTGAACTCTACAGGAGAGACGACGACAACGAACAGACTATACGGAGCCGCCTCAAAGTATTTCACGAACAGACAGAAGCACTTGAGGAGTTCTACAGGGCAAGAAATTTACTGCTTGAGGTAGATGCTACAGGAATGCCGGAAGAAATTTTCGGGCGCGTTCTTGAACTGCTGGAATCATGATAAAGATTAAGACACCTCAAGAGATAGAGTTGATGAGGATTGCCGGACGTGTTACGGCTGAAGTGCTCGACATCATGCGCGAGGTTGTGCGTCCGGGAATTTCAACGGGAGAGCTTGACAGAATAGCCGAAGAACATATACGCGCGAACAACGGCATACCGGCCTTCAAGAACTACAAGCCCGGCGGGGACATGACACCGTTTCCCGGAACAATTTGCGCCTCCATCAATGAAGAAGTTGTGCACGGAATACCGAGCTTTGACAGAATACTTCAGGAAGGCGACATAATCAGCGTAGATGTCGGTGCGTATGTCAACGGTTACTGCGGCGACGCGGCATGCACTTATCCCGTCGGTGAAATCAGCGGGGAACGCATGAAGCTCCTCAAAGTTACTGAGGAGTCCCTCAACAGGGCAATAGCTCAAGCCCTCAAAGGCAACACTCTCGGGGACATTGGGCACGCGGTGGAAAGTTACGTGAAACCTTTGGGCTACGGCGTAGTTCGTGATTACACCGGGCACGGCATCGGGCGGAAAATGCACGAGGCTCCGCAGATCCCGAATTACGGCAGGGCTGGTCAGGGTATGA
Organism: uncultured Synergistales bacterium; assembly: GCA_905233335.1. Classification (GTDB taxonomy): domain Bacteria; phylum Synergistota; class Synergistia; order Synergistales; family Aminobacteriaceae; genus JAFUXM01. The sequence goes on along the minus strand of CAJOED010000004.1, from coordinate 5,559 downwards.
CGTTAAAGGCTGGCATGACTATAGCTATTGAGCCTATGATTATGTCCGGGCGCGAAGATGTGAAGACGGAAGATAACGGATGGACGGTTTCGACGGTTGACAAGTCCGACGCAGCACATTTTGAACGCTCGATTGTTATTCTCGATGACGGGCCGGAGATATTAACGAATTGGCAGAGCTTTCTTTAGCACAGATAGTTATCTCACGGCAGGGAAAAGATGCGGGATTGATTTACGTGGTGTCAGGCTTTGAGCAGGACGGAAGAGTTGCTCTCATCAGGCCGCCGAAACACAACGTGAACAGCCCGAAAAAGAAAAACGCAAAACATCTTCAACCGACATCAAAATGCGCAGAAGAATTATTAGAACACATAAAGGCAGGTCAAAACATTGACGCGGGATTTTTTTACAGGAGCGTAGGAATTAATGGCGAATAATTCCGGCAAAGAGGACGTAATCGAAGTAAAGGGCGTAATCTCTGAACCGTTGCCGAACGCGATGTTCAGGGTTGAGCTTGAGAACGGGCACAGAGTACTGGCTCATGTCAGCGGAAAAATGAGAATGCACTTCATCAGGATATTGCCAGGTGATAAGGTGCTTGTAGAGATCTCCCCATACGACTTGACACGCGGGAGAATAATATACAGATACAAATAAATTCAGGTGATAGAAAAATGAAAGTAGGGCCTTCAGTAAAGCCTATTTGTGAATTTTGCAGAGTAATCCGCCGTCATGGTGTTGTGCGTGTGATATGCTCGCGCAATCCAAGACATAAACAGCGTCAGGGTGTCAGGAGGTAATAAGCACATGGCACGTATTGCAGGAGTAGACCTGCCGAGAGAGAAACGCATAGAAATCGGCTTAACGTACATTTTCGGGATCGGCCTCAAGACAGCACAGAAAATTCTTGCTACGACGGGCGTAAATCCTGACACGAGGGTAAAAGACCTCAGCGAGGCAGACACACAGAAGCTCCGTCGTGAGATTGAAGACAATCACAAGGTCGAGGGAGATTTACGGCGCGAAATATCAATGAACATCAAGCGTTTGATTGATATAGGGTGCTACAGGGGGACGCGTCATCGTCTCGGTCTTCCCGTAAGAGGACAGCGCACAAAGACCAACGCAAGAACTCGCAAAGGCCCGAGAAGGACAGTTGCGAACAAGAAGATGGCCACGAAATAATTGCAGGAGGTAAGTGAAAGTTGGCAAAGAGAACAGCGCAGGCTCGTAAAGGCAAAAGGCGCGAAAAGAAAAATATAGCTTATGGAGTGGCGCACATATATTCGACGTTCAACAACACGATATTGTGCATCAGCGATAAGGGCGGGAACATTCTCTCGTGGGCGAGCGGCGGCAACGTCGGCTTCAAGGGCGCGAGGAAGTCAACACCTTTTGCGGCACAGATAGCGGCACAGCAGGTGGCGAAAATTGCGCAGGATCAGGGAATGCAGGAGATCGATGTCGTCGTCAAAGGTCCCGGTCCTGGACGTGAGAGCGCAATTCGTGCGTTACAGGCGGCAGGACTGCAGGTGAACTTAATCAAGGACGCAACTCCTATTCCGCACAACGGGTGCAGACCTCCAAAGAGGAGACGCGTATAATTTTTTGTCTGAAAAGGAGATCCTGAAATTTGGAGAATACAAGATTCAAAGTTTATATTGAGGAAAAATCTCAGGATTACGGAAGGTTGTTCCTTGAGCCGTTAGAGCGCGGCTATGGTGATACGCTCGGAAATGCATTAAGGCGTTTGCTGCTGTCGTCGATAAGGGGTGCGGCTGTTACGGCTGTGCGCATTGACGGAGTACTGCATGAGTTCAGCACGATTAAGGGAGTTCGTGAGGACGTTATCGAGATACTCATGAACTTGAAGCACATTCCCATAAAGGCCAAGACCGAAAACGTAGAACTCAACGCTGACGGCTTCAAGATTATCACGCTTGATTCTGATGACCTGCCCAAAGACTTTTTCACGCGGGCGGAAAATCCCGGAGTCATCACCGCAAAGGACATGCCTTGGGATAATGATTTCGAGTTTTTCGGGGACGGAATTTTATGCACTCTCGAACCGGGCGCACATCTCTTAATGGAGATTTACGTAGAACAGGGAGTCGGTTATCTTTCTGCAGAACGTGAAAGACCTGCACAGCCCCCGTTACCTGTTGACGCTATGCTTGCGGACGCGATATTCTCACCCGTTACGCGCGTGAACTACGAGATAGAGCCGGCAAGAGTGGGTCAGAGCATAGATTACGAGCGTCTGATTATTGAGGTCTGGACGAACGGTGCAGTTTCGCCGGAAGAAGCTGTCGGTGAAGCCTCACGGATTGCGCAGGACTACTTCGGACAGATTGCCGACACAGTTGGTACAGCTCCGCAGGTCAGCAGAGTGGTGGAAGTTCCCGAAGAAGAGCCGGTGCAGGAAGAACAGCCCAAGCCGGAGAACACAGAACAGTTCTCACACCCGATTCACGAACTCGAACTCTCTATCAGGAGCGAAAATTGTTTGTTGAGGGGCGGCATTCAGACGATCGGGGATCTGTTGCAGAAATCACGCGACGACCTGCTGAAAATCCGCAATCTCGGCAAAATCTCACTGACAGAAATTGAGCAGAGACTCTCAAGTTTGGGTTATGCCCTGAAAGCACCTGACCCGAAATCAGCGCATACAGAGAAACAGCCGGAGCCGGACGACACAGAGCCGGAAGAAGCAGAAACATCAGAAACAGAATCAGAACAGCAGGAAACATCAACGGAAGAATAATCAAGGAGGTGTTTGGTAATTGAGACATCATGTAGACCATAGGACACTTGGCCGCTACGGAAGCCACAGAAAGTTAATGCTCGGAAACATGGCGGCGAGTCTGTTCCTGAAAGGGAGCATTACGACGACAATAACGAGAGCCAAAGAATTACGTCGTGTTGCTGAAAAATTAATTACGCGTGCACGTGGGGGAAGCGTCCATGATATACGCGTAGTATTTTCGAGGATGCCACACAAACAGGCGGCAACGAAATTATTTCAGGAGATAGCACCCAAGTATAAGAATTTCGACAAGGGCGGCTATACGAGGATTGTGAAGCTGGGCGCGAGAAAAGGCGACGGCTCACCGATGGCAGTGATTGAGCTTGTTGAACGTGAACAGGAGAAAGCATAATGTACCGTTAATCGAGGTGCGTTCTGTTTCGTTCTCATACGACGCAAAACATACGGGACGAGCTTTGAAGGCCGTCTCGTTTTTTGTGGACAAGGGCGAACGTGTAGCGATACTCGGCCATAACGGAAGCGGAAAATCTACGCTCGTGAAAATTCTCGGCGGCCTGCAATACCCCGATGAAGGCTCATGCTTTGTGAACGGCACAGACATTCGGGATATAAAGTTCCGGGAATTGCGCGGGACAATCGGCATGGTGTTTCAGGATCCCGAAAACCAGATTGTTGCGGCAATGGTGGAAGATGATGCAGCGTTTGCACCCGAAAATCAGGGCTTGCCTTCCGACGAGATACAAGCACGGGTGGACAGTGCACTTCAGCGCGTGAACATGACGCACAAACAGGGGGCTTCAGTGTCGGCACTTTCGGGAGGGGAGAAACAGAGACTGGCTCTTGCGGGGGCGTTGGCGGCAAAGGTTGACTGCCTGATACTTGATGAGGCTACTGCAATGCTTGATCCCAAAGGACGGCTCGACATAGAGAGAGTACTCCGGGAAATTCACGCGGAGGGCATGACGATAATTCAGGTTACGCACCAGATAGAGGCGGAAAATTTCGATGACATACAGAGAGTAATTGTGCTGTCGAAAGGTGAAATAGTTTGGGAGGGCACGACGGGAGAATTTTGGGACAAGGCAGAAGAACTTGGCTTTGAGCTTCCCGATGAGTTCAGGATAAAGAAATTTCTTCACAGCCACAACATGAAGCTGGAGGAGATTAACCCGTTGCCGCACGAAATAACAGCCCCGACAACAACAGGAGCAGAAAAGTTCAGGATAGAGAATTTATCGTTCATGTACGATGACAAGAATTACGCGCTCAAGAATATTAATGCTGATTTCCGGGCGGGTCAGTGGCTGTCGATAATAGGCAGGACGGGGAGCGGGAAATCAACCCTCGTGCAGCACTTGAACGCACTCTACAGGATACAGAAGGGACAAATATACTTTGAGGGCAGGCCGATAGCACAAAAGGGTGAGGAAGTTCACGAATTGCGGCAGAAAGTCGGGTTGGTGTTTCAGCACCCGGAAGACCAGTTATTCTCGCCGACAGTGAAAGAGGAGCTTGCGTTTGCACCGAAAAATGCCGGTTTCAGGGGTCATGAACTCGACGACGCTGTAATTTACGGCCTCGAATGCGTGAGCCTCCCCGCAAACTTCCTCAACAGAAACCCCATAGCTCTTTCCGGCGGTGAACGCAGACTCGTAGCGATTGCGTCAGTACTTGCGGCCAAGCCTGAATGCGTGGTGCTTGATGAGCCTCTTGCGGGACTTGATGCTTCATACCAGCGGAAAATTCTCGCAATGCTCGGACGTTTACGCGATGAGGGACGGACTGTCATAACGATTACGCACGACCTGAATATGGCTCTGAACTACAGCGACAGAATATTAATCTTGAGGAACGGCGAAAACCTCAAAGAAGGCGCACCCCGTGAAGTTCTTGAAGACCTCATGAGCACGCTTGAGCCTGAAGCATGGCCGGACGTTCTGCGAATATCGGCGGAGATGAGAAAATCGCGGCAGAATTTCCCCCTTCTCTATAATTACGAGGAATTTATATCATGTATTTCACGAACATAAATTTAGGTCAGTATATCCCGACAGGCTCATTCATTCACAAGTTGGACCCGCGCGCAAAATTATTCTCGTTCCTGCTGGTCATATCGGCTGTTTTCCCGGCACAAACTCTCTGGGGGCTTGCTCTGTGGACGGGAGTATTAATTGCGGTGGTGTATACGTCGAAAATCTCGTGGCGCATTGTGCTTCAGTCAGCTAGGCCGGTGCTGTTCCTCGTGGTTTTCACGTTCCTGTTCAACCTGATAGTGTCGTACTTCACGAAAGGGCTTTACGTTGCTCTGTATTCGGCGTTCTTCACGTCATCAAGACTGCTTGTGCTCATGCTGTTTGCGGTGATGCTGCCACTAACAACTGCCCCCCTTGAACTTGCAGACGGACTTGATGCATTATTGCGGCCGCTCGAAAAGTACAAGTTCCCGGCACACGAGAGCGCAATGATGATAGGTATGGCGTTACGTTTTATTCCGTTGTTGATGCAGGAAGCCGATAAGATTATGCGTGCGCAGTTGTCGCGTGGTGCTAGACTGGATCAGGGGAATATTTTTCAGCGTGTGAAGGCGTTTTTTCCTGTTCTGATACCGTTATTCATAATCATATTCAGGAGGGCTGACGAGATAGCTGTTGCGATGGAGGCTCGCGGCTATGAGGGCGGTGCAGGACGTACACGGCGTAAACCTCTGGTATGGCGCAAGGTTGACACTGTAAGCGTTGTCGTGTGTGCGGCAGTAGTGGGAGGGGTTTTTCTTGCGTGAGGTAGTGAGTGCGT
>CAJOED010000003.1 GCA_905233335.1 uncultured Synergistales bacterium | reverse complement strand
TGCTGGCTTCCGATGTACAGGTGGGAGAACAACGGCTATTCATGGCTTGAGATGCAATACATAAGACAGCTCGTATGGAGGAATACAGGGTTGATTATGCAGTTCTCACAGGAAGGAGGAGTACTAGGTGCCTACAATCTTTAGGGTGAACAGATATTCTGTCTACTTATGGTTGAACGAAAGCAACCCCAGAGAGCCTGTACACGTTCATGTTTCTGTGAGACGCGCTTCACCGATCAATGATACCTGAGCAGGATTTACAGGGTATTGTTGATGCTGTTGAAAAAGATAGTAGCCTCATTATTGAAACGTGGAGATATTATTTTGGCGAGATTAAATATTTCTGCTAATATTACGCCGCAAAGTGAGATGAGAAAATTTGACATGCCATAACCACGAACACGAAATAATTATCACGAAACATGAATACAAACGAGTAGAAAAAAAATTGACCGTTCCCATACCGACCGAATACGGGAAGTTCAACGTCAGCGCATACAGGAGCATAACCCAAGATGACGACGCTCACACACACCTGGCGTTAGTGATGGGGGACATACTCACGCCCGACCCCGTACTTACGCGAATACACAGCGAATGTTTCACGGGAGATGTTCTCGGCTCATTGCGTTGTGATTGCGGGCCGCAGCTGCACACTGCCCTGAAGATGATTGCGGAGGAAGGACGCGGAGTCCTGCTCTATATGCGTCAGGAAGGACGCGGCATCGGTCTGCTCAACAAACTACGCGCGTACAAACTTCAGGATGAGGGACTTGATACGGTTGATGCGAACGTAGCCCTTGGTTTCCCGCCCGACATGAGAGAATACGGAACAGGTGCAGAAATCCTCAAAGATCTTGGCCTGAAACGCATACGGCTCATGACGAACAATCCGGGAAAAATTTCGGGGCTTGAGGAGTACGGAATAGAAATCACCGAACGAGTACCCATTATAATAACGCCGAACGAATACAACAAAAAATATCTCGACACAAAAATTTTGCGAATGGGTCATATGATAAAGGAGGATTCATAATTGAAGGTAACAGAAGGTAAACTCATCGGCACCGGGCTGAACATTGCGATAGTGGCTTCACGTTTCAACGAGCTTATTACGTCGCGGCTGATTGACGGCGCAAAAGATACTCTCATGCGTCATGATGTTTCAGGGAGCGCAATCGACATCTACTGGGTTCCGGGAGCATGGGAGCTTCCGTTAGTTGCGCAGGAAGTAGCGTTGACCGGGAAATACGACGCAATAATCGCTCTCGGTGCAGTCATCAGGGGAGACACTCCGCATTTCGACTACGTAGCCGCAGAAGCCTCAAAGGGACTCGCAAGCGTCGGACTGAATCACAGAGTGCCGGTGCTTTTCGGAGTCCTTACGTGTGATACGCTGGATCAGGCGTTAATACGTGCAGGAAGTAAGGCAGGCAACAAGGGATCAGATTGTGCGGTCGGTGCAATAGAAATGGCAAACTTGCTCAGGAACATACGACAGACAGGAGAGAAACTACTTAATGCTTGACATCAAATACATTCTCGCCAACCAGGAAGAATACGCCGAGTGCTTAAAGAACAGGCATCATGATTTCGACCTGAATATACTTGCAGGACTTGACGAGAGAAGACGAAAAATCATCGGCGAAACAGAAACCCTCAAAGCACAGCGCAACAAACAATCACGCAATGCAGGAGAAAATTCCGGGTTTGACCCGAAAGCCGCAAAAGCACGCATAAAGGAACTTGATACGGAACTCGCTGAAGTAGAGTCGGAACTTCACACGCACTTGATGACGCTTCCGAACAAACTCAGCGCAACCACTCCCATCGGCAATGACGAGAACGACAACCCCGTTGTACGCACATGGGGAGAGCCGCGAAAATTCACGTTCGAGCCTAAACCGCACTGGGACGTAGCAGAAGCACTCGGCATTATGGATTTCGAGAAGGGAGTCATGCTGGCTCAAAGCCGCTTCACTGTCCTTCAGGGAATGGGCGCAAGAATGGAGCGGGCACTCGTGAACTTCATGCTTGACCTTCACACGGAAAAGCACGGGTACTTGGAGGTAGAGCCGCCGTTCATGGTACGTTCGGCAATTCTTGAGGGCACAGGACAGCTCCCGAAATTTGCAGAAGATCTCTACAAGCTGCAGAACGACGATTTATGGCTCATTCCCACTGCAGAAGTACCCCTCACCAACTTAAACCGTGAGAGCATACTTGAGGAGAAAGACCTCCCGAAATACTACACAGCATACACGCCTTGTTTCAGGAGGGAAGCAGGGAGCGCGGGACGTGATGTCCGGGGCTTGATGAGGCAGCATCAGTTCGACAAGGTAGAAATGGTGAAAATTTGCACACCCGAAACGAGCTATGACGAACTCGAAAAGCTCACGAACAACGCAGGAGAAGTTCTCGAAATTCTCGGCCTCCCGTACAGAGTCGTGAATTTGTGTTCCGGCGATATAGGTTTCGGCTCATGCAAGACGTACGACTTGGAGGTCTGGCTTCCCTCACAGAACAAATACCGGGAAATCAGCTCATGCTCAAACTGTGAGGACTTCCAGGCGCGTAGAATGGCATTGCGTTATCGTCCTGCTGACGGAGGGCGGCCAAGATTCGCGCACACTCTGAACGGTTCGGGAATTGCTGTCGGTCGTACGTTAATCGCAATCATCGAGAACTACCAGAATGAAGACGGGAGCGTAACAATACCTGAAGCTCTCGTGCCGTACATGAATGGTCTCACTGAAATTCGTTAGTCTTCACGTGATAACCGGCTGTGTCGTAATGGCCGCGCTGTGTGTCGGGGTTCAGTACTACATAAAGAGAGTATTGCAGCCCCGGCAGTACAGCTACTTCCGCGATATTGTGTTAGCGGGAGCGTGGCTGATTCTTGCGTTATGGTTCGGCGGTCATGATGAGCGTATCATCGTGTGCGGTGCAATGCTGGCGGCTTGTGCGGGCATAACAGAGAACATATACCACGACTCACGCTGGCGGTTACTCTATCCCGTAATCGGTGCGCTCTGTGCGTATTTCGGGCCTGCTGTACACTTCATACGTTTCCCCGACAATGAATACATATACCTTACTCCGACATTCTCATTCATTGCCGGCACTGTATGGTTCAGCTTCTTCCCGGTGATTTTCCGCTATCTTGACGAGATACCCGGCCTTGTCGGTCATGTCCTGGCCGTAACGTTCATTCTGATGTTGTCGGTGTGTCTCACTACGGGAGCAGGGGCGTTCTTCATGTCGTTTTCGGGCGTAATGCTCGTTGCGGCGTTCTGGAGTCGTTTCAGCAACCTTTACCGGCAGGCAGGGAAAGCATTAGCATCAATGTGGGGCGTGCTCGTTGCAGGGACATCGATAATCAGCACCAGCAAAGGCATAGTGTTAAGTACTGTGCTGTTCATGTCGCTTGGACTTTTCGCGATACCCATAACCGAAATATTCTTCAACATCGTGCGCGAAATATGGACGGACACTCCCGAAGTCAACCCCGAAACCGGCCAGGTCTACCGGCGAATGCTGAATGACGGAGTCGAACACCCCGAAGCTGTACAGTCAATGGCGGGATTATGTGCGCTCACGAGCATTGCGGCGGCGTGGGAACAGTGGATTATTGCGCTTGTCGTGATTGCGGCTGTTATAGTGTTCAAGCACTCGAAAAAGAAACCTCCCATCATGCACCCGACACTCTGGGGCGTAACGTTCGACAACGTGTCAATGAATTATGCTGTGTCGAAAGCTCGCGGCCTCATCTCGAACCCTGAAAGTGATTCAGCACAGCTCGTAGTAACACTCAATGCGCTCGGCATGGAAACGGCTATATCTGACCCGGAATTTTTCGATGTCGTGAGGGAGTCGGCTATGGTCTTGGCGGACGGTGCCGGTTTGTGCTTGGGCATGAAGATAATGGGAACGCCCGTTCAGGAACGAGTTGCGGGTATAGATTTCGCTGAACAGTTATGCAGGGCGGCAAGTGCTGAAGGATGGCCGGTGTACTTTGTCGGTGCGGCAGGGACGACGGCTAGAGAGTGTGCTGATGTTCTGTGCGCAAAGTTTCCGGGACTTGTTGTTGCGGGAGCGAGGGACGGCTATTTTGACGTGGACGACGAGAACATACCCCGTGAGATTGCGAAAAGCGGCGCGAAAATCGTACTTGCGGCAATGGGACAGCCACGGCAGGAAAAATGGGTGTACATGCACCGTGAAACTCTCGGCTCTGTTCTTGCTGTCGGTATCGGTGGAGCATTTGATGTCTTTGCGGGAAAACTCAACCGTGCTCCGTTGTGGGTGCAGAAAATCGGCTGTGAATGGCTCTACAGAATGCTTCAGGAGCCGGGACGGTGGCGCAATAATTTACGTCTCGTTACGTTCATGTTCAGGGTGTTAGCGTCAAGGCTGGGGCTTTACAGGAAGTAATATCACTTCAGGAACATCATCAATATTATCATCACTGCACAAGCCCCCGACAACCCCGCAATAATCTTCAGCATTAACGCGTTCTTTGCGTCGAGCTTCCTCCGTTCGTCCATGAGACGCGCAATAACCTCATCAGCATAGCCGGAAAGTTCAGCAGTAACTGCCTCGCGCACCTCGTGAATCATCGCAATGTTATTCTGTTCGTGAAGTGTCGAAATCTCCCGCGAAAACTCTTCAAGCTCATGGCTCTGTGCTGTACTCTGTGCCTTCACGAGTCCTTCAAGCCCCGGCAGTGAAGTATTCAGCAGTCTGTCGAGCCTCGTATTGTTCTCGCTCAATCTCTCGGAGTCATTCAGCGGCTCATAGTTCCCCGTCGGAATTTCCCGCTCATTGTTTGCCGCATACGTCTCAAAAAATATCTTTATGCCCTTTGTGAGTTCGTCAAGCCTAGAGGTTATCTCTTTGAGTTCGCGCTTTATGTTGTCTGTGCTGTCTTTGGGCGTTAAGTTTCTGGCTATGGCTTCAAGGTTGTCGGGTATCCTGTCGATGTTTCGCCTCAACCCGGCAATCTCATCAAGCACCGTCCCAAGCGATTGAAGCATAACGCTCCGTCCTGCTCTGCTGTCGTCGATACCGGCCTTTATGGACTTGTCTATCTGTGTGCGCAAGTCTTGAGATGTTCTGTTGGTGCGTTCGAGTGCGCTCATAAATTCGTTGACGGGAATAGCAGAGTTGAGAGATTTCGTGAGTTTCGGCAGCATATTAGAAGCAAGTTCGGACACAAGGCGTGCAGTAGTGGGATCTAGTTCGTCTGACATGGTAAAATTTTCAGCTCCAGTTAAAATTTTGTGTGATGATTGATAACAGTATAGCATTATGGGAGATGCAATAACATTTTGAGAGTTATACGAATAGGCACGCGCGGGAGTCTTCTCGCAATGGCACAAGCACAACTGATAGCTGATGAGATTACGCGCTGTCATGACGACATCACAATAGACATCGTGAAGATAACAACATCAGGAGATACAAACATGCGGCCATTCAGTTCGGATCCGTTCGGCATAAAAGGAATGTTCACGCTCGAAATCGAAGAGGCACTTTCACGGGGAGAAATAGATTTTGCAGTTCACAGCCTGAAGGACTTACCCGCAAACACAAACCCCCGCTTACCCATCGTAGCATATTCACGTCGCGGCAACCCATGCGATGCGTTAATCATGGGCACGAACGGCGGAAACGTCATAGGGTCGTCATCATTGCGCAGGAGGTTACAGCTCGAACGGCTACTTCCCGACAAGAAGATATTACCCATTCGCGGCAACATCACGACGAGATTACGACGGCTTGACGAGGGAGAAATTTCCGGGCTTATTCTTGCGGCGGCGGGGCTTGAACGTATCGGACTGGCACACAGAATTACGCGCCTGTTCACGGTGGACGAGATACTGCCTGCTCCGGGACAGGGGATATTAGCGTGTCAGGGGAGAAGCGGCGAGGACTACAGCTATTTGTCGTGCGTGAATGATGACGTGTCGCGTGATTGTGCTGTTGCTGAAAGGAGCTTTGCGCGTGCGTTGGGTGCAGGGTGCAATGTTCCCGTTGGGGCGTATGCTGTCGTCGAGGGGGACAACGTGAGGCTTCGCGGGCTGTTCGTCGATGAGGCAACGCGTGAATTTCACGTCGGGGAATTGTCCGGCTCTCGTGTTAGGGCTGAAAGTATCGGTGAAAAACTAGCGGAGGTAGTTATGTCATGATATGGCTTGTAGGAGCAGGGCCGGGAGATTCAGGGCTGTTGACTCTAAGAGGGCGTGAGGTCCTCGAACGTGCCGACGTGGTAATCTATGATCGTCTTGCGGGCGAGGGAGTGTTAGCGATGATTCCCGAAAACGCAGAACGTATCGACGCGGGAAAATCTTCCGGCTCACACACGCTGACACAATCCGAAATCAACGCTCTCATTATCGACCGCGCGAAACATGGACATAACGTCGTGAGGCTCAAAGGCGGCGACTCGTTCGTGTTCGGCAGGGGCGGGGAAGAAGCAGAAGCACTCATTGAGGCCGGCTTGATGTTCGAGGTTGTGCCGGGAGTGAGTTCGGCGTTTGCTGTACCGGCTTATGCGGGCATTCCTGCAACACACCGCAATTACTGTTCGGGAGTGAGTATATTCACGGCACACGACAAGAATAATTTGTTGCCTGACTTCACGAAAACGACACAGATATTCTTGATGGGAGTATCACATGCAGGGGAGCTTCAAGAAAAATTACTGCTCACTCTCCCCCCTGAAACACCCTGCGCAGTCATCGAGAACGGAACTACAGCACGACAGCGCACAATCCGCACGACACTGAAAGAACTCCATACTTCCATCATCAAGAACGGCATCACTCCTCCTGCTGTTATCGTCGTCGGCCAAGTAGCAGGGTTAAGCCTCGAATGCCGGAACTCTCTGCCTCTTCACGACAAGCGAATACTCATCACACGGCCAGCGGGGCGGGGCGAAAAACTCTCACGAATGCTTCGGGACTTGGGCGCGGAGGTGCTGCACATTCCCACGATACGAACGAGCACAATTCACGGCTCACTTGCTGGCGAAAATATTTCGGGGTATGACTGGATCGGCTTCACGAGCGTTACGGGAGTTCACGCACTGTTCGAGCTGTTACGGGAGTCGGGGCGGGATATTCGCGAACTCGGCGGGGCGAAAATTGCGGCAATCGGCGGAGCTACTGCTGATGCTTTACGGGAGCACGGACTGAAGGTTGACTTTGTGCCGGAGGTGTATGACGGTGTGCACTTGGCCGGCGGGTTATCACATTTCGGGGGGAAAATATTAATGTTTCGTGCGCTGAATGGTACTCCCGAAATCAATAACACTTTCACGAAATACGGAATTAGTATCATGGAGATTTGCATTTACCGAACTGATTACGTAAAATTAATTCACGTTCCAAAAGACATAAATATAATAATTTTCACAAGCTCATCAACCGTAAGATCTTTTTGCGGAAGTGTGAAGGACATGCGCGGAGTTCGTGCGGTCTGCATCGGGAAACAAACAGCGAATGAAGCCCGTAATGCAGGGTTTTATGACGTTGTAGTTGCGGAACAGGCCAGCGTTGAAGGTATCGTGAAAGCCTGTACGCGATAAATATTTTTATGATGGAGGTATCTTTTTATGCGTAAAGTTTTGTTGGCGTTGTTAGTAGTTGCGTTGTTGTCGTCGTTCTGTTATGCAGAAGAGAAGTTCGAGAGCAAGTATCTTGATGTAGAGCTTACTGCAAACCAGATCAACCTGTACGAGGATATACCGTTTGCGCAGGGATACTGGCGGGGTTCAATGATGTATGCGCTTCACATGGATATTCTTGTGCCCGACGGAAAAGATCCCATGCCCCTTATCGTGTTCGTAACGGGCGGCGGCTTCATAATGGCACCGAAAAACAACTGGATTCAGCAGAGAATGAGACTCGCTCAGGCAGGCTATGTCGTCGCAAGCATAGAATACAGGTACGCGCCTCTCTCGAAATTCCCGCTTCCACTTGAGGACTGCAAGACGGCAATACGCTGGTTACGTGCACACGCTGACATGTACAAAATCGACGCGAACAGGGTCGGCATTCTCGGAAACAGTGCGGGCGGCTATCTGTCTGCATTCGTGGGACTGACCAACGGCATGAAGGAGTTCGACAAGGGAGATTTTCTTGATTATTCGAGCGATGTATTATGTGCGGCGGATATTTTCGGGATTTCCGACTTGAACAATATCGGCATGGATTACGACGAGGAAAACCAGAAGGGACATGCGTCGGCCGGAGCAACAGAAGCACTTTGGGCACTCGGAACTCCGACATTCGGCGGGAAGGACGGCGGTATTCTTGCTTGGCCGGAAGAGTCAGCATACGCAAGCCCGATTACGTACGTCGAGAAGAATGCGGCGAATCTTGTACCGATGCTGATGATGCACGGAGATGCTGATACGCTCGTATCGCCCGGACAGACTGACCTGCTCTATCAGGCACTGAAGGCAAAAGGTGCGGTGGCAGAACGTTATGTTGTGAAGAATGCTGCTCACGGCGGGCCGTACTGGGTGCAGGAGCCGGTCATGAAGATTATGGTGGACTTTTTCGATACGTACCTCAAGAAGTAATTTGCGTTTTTGTTCTCCCGGTCATAAAGGCCGGGGGATTTTTTTATGCTTCTCTTATCTCACGTATCATGTTCTCCATCAACGCAATAATCCCCGCATCATTAATCCCCTCAACCTGACGAAACATCATATATATTCTGTCCTTCTGTGTGCGCGTCAACTTGTCCTCAATCTCAATCATTCCCGCACGAATTTCCCGGAGCCTTGCCGCAATGTTCGTCGTCTGTGTCCGAGAGTTTTCAGCAGTCAGTGAACGTCCTTTGAGGGCTGCACCTTCCGCAATGAGTCCAGGCCGTAATTCCGGCGAAAATTTCGTGAGTCCAGCAAGAGTGCTCCTGACTTCCGGAATGTTCGCACAGCCCCCGGTGAGTATGAAGCGTTCAGGGTGATGTACACGGAGTAATCTCTGTACGGTGTGTGCCGCACGCTTCACAGTGAAGTGTATGAGACGCTCGAAATCCCCGCGCATGATGTTCACTTCCCGCCACGTAACATAATCGCTTTCCGAGAGAGTAATCTTTATCGACTCGGCACGTTCCCGCAAAATGTTCTTGTCGATGAGGTCAAGAGTGAATCTATCGCTGAGCCACCCCGCAAAAACATCATCGAACACATTGCCGCAAATATCATCAAGCGTTACTGACTCTATGACTTCACCTGACTCGAACACTACCATATCGCTTTTTGACGCGCCGAAATCGTACACTAAGACTTTTCCGGGAAAATCAAGCGCAAGTGTCATAGCCTCGTATGCTGTGATAATGTCAGCGTCCCGGAAGCCCGCACGCTTTGAAGCAGCATTCACATCATCACGCTGTCTTCTCGTGAAATTTTCGGGGACGGCGATAACGCACGAGAACACTGGTTCGTCGAAAAATACTTCTGCCGCCTCACGCAATGTCAGAGCGTCGAAACCTCCCGTGCTGCCTATTAACCTTGTGCCTTTGTCGTCAGAAAATGCCAGCTTTGAGGACGAACTCCCCGCATCAATTCCCACGCACACATTCAAATTTGCCATTGTCATAACGTAGTGCCCTCGCTGTTACTATCTCGTTGTTTTCCCCGACACATTCAGCGTCGATGTAGTGCCGCGTGTGTCCTTTGCTGTCGTGCTCTATGAGTATTTCGACATCATGACCGACGAATCTTTCTGCGTAGTTTTCGAGAAGTTCACGGCCAAGAGTGATAGCCTGTTCGACCCGCGAAATCTTCACGTCATGCGGGATTTTTCCGGGAAGAGTTGCGGCGATTGTGTTTTTGCGTTCGGAGTACGGGAACACGTGAACACGGCCAAGCCCCGATGCCCTCATCACATCAAGAGTGTTCATGAATGCGGTATCACTTTCACCGGGGAAACCCGCAATAATGTCGCTCGAAATATGCAGGTCATCACCCAAGAATGCCCGCGCCTTTTCGCACACCTTCACGAAATCAGAAGCCCGATATCCCCTTCTCATGTCAGCAAGAATATCATCGTCCCCGCTCTGTAACGGCAGATGCAGGTGATGACAGAACGCCCCGCACTCACTCAACGCCGCTAACAACTCATCGTCGAGGCAGAAAGGCTCAAGGGATCCCATGCGCAGACGATGAAGCCCGGAAATTTTTGCTGTTTCCCGTATGAGTGCAGAGAGGCTCGTATCTATATCGCGTCCGTAAATCCCCAAGTGAATGCCGGTGAAGATAATCTCTTTTGTGCCGCCATCAATGAGACGTTGTACCTCATCAATAATATTCTTTATGGGACGACTCACGGGACGACCACGCATAAAGGGTATTATGCAGTACGTGCAGAAGTGATTGCAGCCGTCCTGAATCTTAATGAACGCTCGCGAATGCATTACTGGTTGTGTCAGCGATAACTCTTCCCATTCCGACGGGGAGAATATATCCTGTGTCCGCAAGTCCTGAAAGTTTCTCGTAGTGTTCAGCATGTCCATTACAGCACGTGGGAGAATGTTTTTTCCCTTTGTGCCCGCAAGAATATCAATGCCCATCTCACGTGCCGCATTCACATCGAGTCCCTGACTCCAGCACCCGCAGACCGCAATAACTCCTCCCGGAATTTTCCCGCGCAAGCTCCTCACTAATCGTCTGCACTTTCTGTCGGCCTCATTCGTTACGGAACAGGTTACGACGATTGCCGCGTCAGTGTCAGAGTCATATTCTTTCACGATTTCAGCACCGTATGACTTCAGAGCACCGGCAATGTATTCACCCTCGCACAGGCTCGAACGGCACCCGAACGCATGAACGTATACTTTTAGCCCCATGACTTTACAGCACGGCAGCCCCACCAGTCGCCTATCTTCATTTCGCGGTCAACGGCAAGTTTCGACGACTCCATTACGGACAGGAACATGGAACTCTCGACCCCAGTCATGCCGGAAAATATCGCGTAACCTTTCGGCTTGAGTGCCCTTCTCACGTCAGGAAGCATTGACACGTTCGGATTGAGTAATATGTTCGCGGTGAGTATGTTCACTTGGCCGGTGAAGCCCCTCAATAAATCACCTTCTGACAGTTCGCACACTTTCGGATTTATGCCGTTGAGATTCATGTTGCGGCGTGCCTCATCTAGGGTTGCCGGGTCAATGTCGCGTGCTATGGCTTTGTCTGCTCCGAGTTTCAGCGCGGCAATGAATAATATTCCCGTTCCCGTCCCTATATCGAGAATGGTATCTCCTCCCTTCACGACCTCCTCAAGAAGCGTTAATGCTATCTGTGTGCTCTCGTGATAGCCAGTACCGAACGCGCTCGCCGGGTAAATGTATATGGGAGTCCGTCCGGGCAAAATCTTTTCTTTCTCGTGCCAGGGTGCCATTACTACTAGGGACTTTCCGACATTCAGCGGCGGAAATGCATCGTAGTGCTGCTTCTCCCAAGGCTGATTGCTCGTCTTGTAGCACCGTGTGAGTGATACGCTCCTGAAGTCAGGATCCCGCAAAATATCTTCCACCTGAAACAGTACGTCATCAATTCCACGTGCGCCGTCGTAGTCAGCCCGCAGAAATAGCTTGATGCGCCCGTAATAATCTTTTTCTGTGAAGATATATGCTCCGATTGCGTCAGACAATGCTGCTACTGTCGATAATATTTCCTCGTTGTATGACATGCTTTTTTCGGAGGCCGGCGAACTGAACTCTATCGTCCACCAGTAATTATTCTTTTCCTTCTGTGATTGCTTGTAGCTCTCTAATTCGTCCATGTGAAAAATTTTTCCCTCGTTAATGTTTTGTGTGAATGAATTATAACAGCGCATAAAATTATGTTAATATACGCAAACCCAAACACTATAACTTTTTGCGAGGTCGTTACTCTCATGAAAAAATTATTGCTCCTCATCATAATATTATTATCATCATGTTCATGTTCACACGCCGACACACACGCACGCTTCCTCTTCATCGGCGACATCATGACACACCAGCAGCAGCTCGATGCCGCACACAGAAACGGCACTTACGACTTCTCCCCGCAATTCCGGCGCGTAAAGCCCCTGCTCGTCGACTCATTCCTCGTCGGCAACCTCGAAACCGTTTTTGCTGGCACAAACAAGAAGCTCCGTTATTCCGGCTACCCGCTGTTCAACACTCCCGACGTACTCACCGACACCCTCAACGCATTGAGCATTGACCTTCTCACGCTCGCAAACAACCACATTTTCGACAGAGGCGCAGAAGGAGCACGACGCACCACCAAAGTCCTAGACTCCGCCGACATTGCTTGGGTGGGACTCGGCCTCGACAATATACCCTCAAATGACGCTGTACTACTCATCAACAACGGAATACGCGCGGCATTCGTCAACCACT
Organism: uncultured Synergistales bacterium; assembly: GCA_905233335.1. Lineage (GTDB taxonomy): Bacteria > Synergistota > Synergistia > Synergistales > Aminobacteriaceae > JAFUXM01. Next base: position 9,169 of record CAJOED010000003.1, on the reverse strand, counting down.
CTTACGGGAGCAACTTATGGCCAAGAGGCACAACGGGCGGAAACATCAAGCAGAAATTCCCGGCCTCATCGCATGACGTTCACCTCAACACCACCGACGACGCAAGCATCACTCACAGCCTCGAACGCGCAAAGGCTCTTAGTCCCGACGTAATTATCGCGTGCTTCCACTGGGGCTATGAATACCACTACACACCGAGCACATACCAGCAGAAAGCAGCAGATACGGCCTTCATGAACGGAGCAACCATCATCGTCGGAACACACCCGCATGTTCTACAGCCCGTAGAGATCCGCAACGTAAGCGGTGATTTTCGTGCGGTCGCGTGGTCGCTCGGTAATTTCGTGTCGTTCCAGAGGACATTGCCGCGTGAGAGAAGCTATATTCTTTCTGCGGAGTTCGTGAAGAGTGATGACGGTCATACGCGCCTCGTGAAGCTGGGTGCCGCTCCCCTGTACGTGATAGCTCCCGGAAGCAAACGCACAGAAGTAACTTACGCAGGAACTCATGAGCCGACAATCGCGAGCCTTGACTTTACCGGGCTGTCGAAATCACAGATTGCCAACACTCAATCAATCGGGCGGGCAGTCATTGAGTTTCTCGGTGCGCAGGATACGGTCGATGAGTACGGCTTCTATACGTTATGGGACGAAACATCAGCGGACGTTCTACCGATAAGCAGGAGGAAATCTCCACTCAATGCACAGACGCGCAGGAAAACGAAATAACAGCGTGTATACTATTACGGCAGGGAGGCATCACGATGCAGAAAGAAACATGCACAGTCAAAGAGCCGGGCAGAGAGCAGTACTACACATTCGAGAGCAGAGAACTTGCAGAGGCATTCATTGAGCGCAGAACTGTTCACAAAATGAAACTCGGATGTATGCCTGTAGACGGCGGAAATCTCTTCATGAATGAGGACGAATATAACGAGGTATTACAACGAGAACCGAAACTCAAAAAGTTCATTCGTCGTTGTTTCGGCTCACGGGAATTTATACATGACATCAAGCGTTATTGTTTTTGGCTCGTCGACGCAACACCCAAAGACATTAAGAACTCCAAGATACTCTATGAACGAATCGAGAACATCAAGAAGTCCCGGCTTGCAAGCACAAAGAAAGCAACACAAAGACTTGCTGATACACCGCACCTTTTCGCAGAGAGACGACAACCGACGACAGACTACCTGCTCATCCCGCGTCATTCGTCCGAAAAAAGAATGTATGTTCCGATGGGCTACCTTCCGCCCGAAATCATCGTGCTGGACTCGGCAATTTCCCTCGAACACGCTACACCGTATCATTTCGCGATACTCAACTCACGCGTTCACATGGCATGGATGAGAAGGGTATGCGGACGTTTGCGCATGGATTACCGATACTCTAACACGGTGGTGTACAACACGTTCATATGGCCTGATGCTGACCCTCATCAAGTGTTCGCGATTGACCGGCTGGGACGCAGGATACTTGATGCGCGCGAGAATCACCCGGAGAGTTCGTATGCGGATCTGTATGACGAGGTGTCGATGCCGAAGGATTTGCGGGATGCTCACAGGGAGAATGATGAGGCTGTGTGCAGGGCGTACGGTTTTCCGGTGGACATGGACGAGCAGGAGATAGTGAATAGTCTGTTCAAGCTGTATCATAAGGCGAAGGCGGAAAAGAAAAGGAAGAAGCAACAAGAACAAGAAAGAGGCTGATTGACACGGAACATTATTTTGATGAGATTGTTGATATTATCGAGAAGTTACGCGCTCCGGGGGGCTGCCCTTGGGACAGAAAACAGACGCTTGAAACCCTGCGCACACCCATAACAGAAGAAGCATACGAACTTGCCGACGCAATCACGAAACACAACATGCAGGACATACGCGAAGAGGCCGGAGATTTATTGTTGCAGGTGGTATTTGTTGCCTCGCTCGCAAAGGAACAGGGAGCATTCGACATGTCAGGGGTTGTGCGGACAATTTGCGACAAGCTCATACGCCGACACCCGCATGTATTCGGTGATGCAAGCGCAAAGGACAGCGACGAGGTTTTGCGGAACTGGGAAAAGATTAAGGCCGACGAACGACGAGAGAAACACGAGAACACGTCGATACTTTCCGGGATACCTGACGGACTGCCTCCGCTCCTGAAAGCCGACAGAATACAGGCCAAAGCAGCACATGTAGGTTTCGACTGGCCGAAGGGTGAAACTGCTCCGTTATTCGCGAAACTTGACGAGGAAATCAGCGAACTCAAAGAGGCGGCACTCACTCATGACCCGGAACGTATGAGCGACGAACTAGGCGATGTGCTGTTCATGACGGTGAACATTGCGAGGAGGCTCGGAGTGGATCCTGATGCGGCGTTGAACGGTGTGTGCGAAAAGTTCAGGAAACGTTTTCAGATAATGGAGCAGTGCGCGCAGGAGGAAGGGAAACAGATTAGCGATTATACACTTGAAGAACTCGATGCATTTTGGGACAAAGCAAAGGTAATCCTGAAAAATAAAGTATAATACACTGTAAATTTTCACATTCCAACAAAATAATAACAGGAGGAAAAATTTTTATGGCAGGAGAGAAAAGAGTACGTATCACAGAGACCGGCCTTCGTGATGCTCACCAGTCATTGATTGCTACGAGAATGCGCACCGATGACATGTTACCAGTTCTTGAGTACATGGACAATGCCGGCTACTGGGCGTTAGAGATGTGGGGCGGAGCAACGTTCGACTCTGCAATGCGCTTCCTGGACGAGGATCCATGGGAGAGACTGCGCCTCATTCGTTCACGTGTGAAGAACGCGAAACTTCAGATGTTACTGCGCGGACAAAACCTCGTGGGCTATCGTCATTATGCAGATGATGTTGTTCGTGAGTTCGTGAAGAAGGCTGTCGGTAATGGTATCGACATAGTACGATGCTTTGACGCTCTGAATGACTTACGGAATGTTGAAGTTGCCGCCGACCAGATAAAGAAGGAGGGAGCACACCTTCAGCTCTGCATGAGCTATACGCTTTCACCCGTACACACGCTTGATTCGTTCGCGGGAATGGCAAAAAGAATGCAGGACATGGGAGCGGACTCGATAGCGATAAAGGACATGGCCGGGCTGATAGGGCCTATGGATTGTGCGAAACTCGTTACGGCAATCAAAGAGAAGGTAGACATTCCGATAGAGCTTCACAGCCATTACACGACGGGACTTGCGAGCATGGCATATCTGTCAGGAATTGAGGCAGGAGCAGAGATAGTTGATACGGCAATATCACCGTTTGCACTTGGCACGAGCCAGCCCCCGACGGAATCAATCGTAGCGGCACTTGCGGGATCTGAATACGACACGGGAATAGAGATCGATAAACTGCTCCCGATAACGATGCACTTCAAGAAACTCCGCGAAAAGTACAAGGACTTACTGCCCGAAATCGCCGGTGTTGATATAAACATTTTGCGTTACCAGATACCGGGCGGCATGTATTCCAACATGGTAAACCAGCTCCGTGAAATGAATGCGCTCGATAAACTTGAGGCGGTGCTTAATGAAGTACCTGTTGTGCGCAAGGCTATGGGTTATCCTCCGCTTGTTACGCCGTCAAGCCAGATGGTCGGAACACAGGCAACAGTGAATGTTCTTCGCGGCCGGTGGAAGAGTTTTCCGAAGGAGATACGGCAATACTTCCTGGGCTACTATGGACAGCCGCCGGCACCCGTAGACCCTGAAGTACAGAAGCTCGCGATAGGGAACGAGGAGCCTATAACGTGCCGTCCTGGTGAGAAGATTGCGCCCGAAATGGAGCAGGCACGCAAGGACTGCCAGCCGTGGAGCTTACAGCCTGAAGATGCGCTGACGTGGATAATGTTCCCGCAGGTAGCGAAGGACTTTCTGCCGAAAAAATACGCAAAGGCAAACAAGAGGGACGTGGGACTTCAGGAACAGGCCGCCCCGGAAGCGTATCCGGCATAATATATAGATGGACATTCCTTTGTCGGGTGATGGGTTTGTTGCGGCGAGATTACTCGGTCAGAACGACGAGAATTTTCACGCGATAGAAGCCCGTTACCCGGTTACATTGTCAGTTCATAACGGGGTCGTGAAGATAAGCGGCCCTGATTCTGAACCTGTGCGCATTGTCGGACATCTGATAAGGGAGCTTGCGTCAGTTGCGGAAAAAGGCCACGAGATAAGAGAAGCTGATGTACGTTCTGCAATGGATGCACTTGCTGAAGGGCACGAGCTGAAACTCACAGAATTATATTCGGAGGTCATATGCACGACAGCACGAGGCAAACCCATACGCGCGAAAACTCCCGGACAACGGAAATACATTAAGGCCATACGCGACAACTTCATACTTTTTGCGACGGGGCCGGCAGGGACAGGGAAGACGTATCTTGCTGTGTGTGAGGCTGTATCTATGCTGAAAGCCGGAAAGGTGAACAGAGTAGTTCTTGTGCGTCCTGCTGTCGAGGCTGGAGAGAGTCTCGGCTATCTTCCCGGTGATTTGCGCGAAAAAGTAGAGCCTTATGTGCGGCCTTTGTACGATGCATTCTATGACCTGCTATCACCCGAAAGATTTTTGCGATATGCTGACAAGGGCATTATTGAGATTGTTCCGCTTGCATACATGAGGGGGCGGACGCTGAACGAGAGCTTTATCATTCTCGACGAGGCACAGAACACTACGCCCAAGCAAATGAAGATGTTTCTGACTCGGCTTGGTTTCGGGTCAAAGGCAGTTGTTACGGGGGATATTACGCAGGTGGATCTTCCGGGCGGTTCTCCGTCGGGGTTGCGGAGCGTGAAGAATATTCTCGGCGGCATACAGGGAATAGGATTTATTGACCTGACCGATGCTGATGTTGTCAGACATGAGATAGTGCAGAAGATAGTGCAGGCATACGCACGCTATGAGGAGGAACGCAAGCATGACGCATAAACGCATACTCATAGCTTCCGAACAGCCATTATTACAGCGCATAAATTTCGGCTTTCTTCTGCAGTACGTGAACCCCGTAATATTCCTGCTGGTTGTCGGTGTGTCTATCGTCCTCGCACAATGGGCTGTATTGAGCCGCAGAGGGGACAGCTTCGCGGTCGGTGAGCCTTCACCCGAAACATATCGCGTAATTACTCACATGCGCTACGATGACCAGGACTCCGCAAGAACTCTCCGTGATATGGTGCGTGAAAGTGTTGCGGGCGTTACTGTCCGTGATATGTCCGCAAAATCCCGGCTGTTACGTCGGCTTGAGGCAATAAGGGACATGAAGGACGTACAAAGCGCAAAGGCTTCCGCGTATCTCTCATACATGCCGGACGCACTCATACGCGCAATTCTTCTCCTCAATCCCAGCGACAAAGTGAGAATGCTGAATTATGCGTATCAGGTCGGAAGCGCATACATTGACCGCCTCGAAAACGAAAAAGTCTACAGGAACAACAATCCGTTAATGACCTCAATATTATGGGAGGAAATTCACAAGTCGGGAGCAGGGGCAAATGACGAGAATTTTATCTACCAGATACTCGCTGGACTCGGCAACATGAATTTCAGAACGGACGACGACCTCACAGAACTCGCGAAAGAATCCGCCGCACGTGAAGTTCCCGTGATAGACCGAAGGCTTGAGCCGGGCGATGTCATCGTGAACAAGGGCGAAATCATCACTGTGCAGACGGCTATGCTCCTCCGCCTGCAGGGTTACAATGAGGACGTTTTCCCGGTGGATCAGTTATGCGTCGTGTTGTTGTGCGTAATTGCTCTCCCTCTATGGTTCAACATATTTTCGCGCGGTGCAGGTGAACGTAAACCTACATGGTGGTGTGCTGTCTTCATCATCATAACGGCGTGGGTGTGTGAAACTCTTGCGGCTCGGCTTGGCATTGACGGAGGCGGAACATTACCGGCTGTTACGGTGGCTTTCTTGTGCGTTCAGGATTACCTTGCGTTCTGTCTTGCGCTTCTTGCGGCCTCGTCGGGAGTGTTCATAATCACGGGTCAGGCTGTGTCCAACTCAATAATGCTGGCTATGCTTGCTGTTGTTGCGTCGACTATAGGCTTCTACCTCCTGCGAAACCTCGAATCACGAAGACAGATTACACGTCGTGCGTTCATAGTTGCGCTCATTCTGACGGTTACGAAAATGATTATGCGTACGTTTATGGGCTTTCCGTTGACGGCAAACGATTTCAGGCTGTTGTTTCCGGTGGGAATGTTCTGGAGGATTGCGGGACGTTTCTTTGTGTATGAAGCATTCATGACGCACATAATGATTATAGTGTTGCAGTATTTCGAGGAGTATCTCGGCACAATCTCCATATTGAGCATTCGTGAAATCAGCCACCCTTCAAGCCCACTATTACGCGACCTTCAGAGAAACGCACCCGGAACATATCAGCACTGTCTCACTATCGCAACATTGATTGAGGCTGTCGGCATGGAGTTAGGCATGGACACGAACTTACTGCGCGCGGGAGCATATTATCACGACATCGGCAAGCTCCGAAAACCACAATATTTTGTCGAAAACCAGGGCGGCGGTGTGAATATTCATGATGACATGTCCCCGATGCTAAGTTCTATGGCGATAATCTCACACGTTAAGGACGGACTCGAATTAGCGTGGGAAGCAAAACTCCCGAAACGTATACGCGACTTCATAGCAGAACATCACGGCACAACATGCACCCGGTACTTCTACAACAAAGCCGTAGCTATGGGCGAAAATGTAGAGTGGGCTTCATTCTGTTATCCCGGCCCTCGTCCCCAGTCAAGGGAGACAGCATTACTGATGATAGTTGATTCTGTTGAGGCGGCTGTGAGGGCGGCAAATATCCGTGAGCTTGCTTCTGAGGACAGCAACAGGGGAAAAGGACAAGCAGTTACGACGATAGAGAAAATAGTGAACCAGGTAGTAGCCAGCAAGATTAACGAGAACCAATTTGATGATGTCAGCTTCACGCAGAAGGACTATACACGTATCAAGCAGACATTAATCACCGTACTAATATCAATGTATCACACGCGCAAAGTCAAGAAGATAGAGCGCAGGAAATAATATTTTTTGAAAGAGGTCAGTTATACTTGAATTTATCATTGCGCATTAACAGCCCTGAAGACGAATCAGGCACTAATGACAGCGACAGTAATAACACTCCAGATTACCCGGAATATAATTATGAGAAGATAGCGGAAGTTCTTGGCCGTGAACTTGAAGCCATATATCCTGACGCAGAAAATTATGAGCTTGCAGAAATTTCGCTTTCATTCGTGAGTGCAGAAGAAATACGCGAACTCAACAAAGCATACAGGGACACCGACGAATCCACCGACGTTCTGTCATTCCCGATCGATGACGATATGAATATTCCCGTTCTCATGCTCGGCGACATCGTGATATGCCCGGAAGAAACCCAAAGGCTTCACCCGGAGTTATCACCGCGTGATGCGTTGTGCCTGATGATTGCGCATTCATTCCTTCACCTGCTGGGCTACGATCATGATACCGACGAAAAACAAAAATCCATGTGGGAGCTTCAAGAGGCGATTGCTGAAAAATTACGGGAGGCGGCATAAATGGCAGGGGTAATTGCGGGATTCGTTGTGCTGTTCCTGCTGTCGGCGTTCTTCAGCGGCGCGGAAACCTCCATAACCGCAACGGGCACGGGCAAACTACGAACTCTTCAGGAGGGCGGAAAATACCATTTCTTGAACTCAACGTTTCAGTGGCTCATTGATGACACTCAAGAAGCATTGACCGTCTGCCTCATCGCTAACAACGTCGTGAACATTTCGGCTTCTGCTCTTGCTTCAAGTGTTGCGCTGGGATTGTTCGGTGCGGGTGCGCTGGTAGTTGTCGTGCCTGTAATGACTGTGCTGATTGTGATTTTCGGCGAAATCCTCCCGAAAAGTGCCGCAATGATTTATTCCGAGAACGTATTAATCTTTGCCGCTCCCATTCTGCGAGTTCTTGCGTTCATGATTAGTCCCGTAGCGTGGGCAATGAAAAAATGCGTGAAGTATATCGGGCTTCTTATGCATATGGATCTCGAAACACAGCAGGTTTTTGTTACTCGTGATGAGATAGAGCAGGTCGTGAAGATTGCTACGGAGAGCGGAACACTTGAGGCTTCTGAACGTCGCATGATTGACGGCATAATTGACTTTGACGAAAAGCGCGTGAACGAAATCATGATACCCCGAACGGACATGACAGCACTTGAAGCGGACGCGGTACTCGGTGATGCCGTAAAGCTGTTCATTGACGAGGGACATTCACGCATTCCCGTATACGAGGAGAGTCCCGATAACATCGTGGGCATTCTGTACGTGAAGGATACCCTCAAGAATTTGTACGAGGCTGATTTGTCGTGCGGTATCAGGGAGTTATTGCGCAAACCTATATTTGTCCCCGAAACTATCAGGACAGCAGAACTCCTCGAAAACATGCGGCGCGAACACATACACATAGCTATTATTGTCGACGAGTACGGCGGTGTTGCTGGTCTCGTTACTATGGAGGACATTCTCGAACAGATAGTCGGTGAGATCCAGGACGAATACGACGAGGAAGCACCCGAAATTCAGAAACTCGATGACGGGTCGTACATGGTGCAGGGAATAATGAGCCTTGAGGATCTGAACGACGCACTCGGCACGGATTTTCACAGCGACGACGCAGAAACTATCGGGGGACTTGTGCTGACGTTGTCGGGGGAAATTTTCACGTATGACGGCTGGCGCATAAAGGTAGAAGCTCTTGAGGAACACAGAATTACGCGTCTGAACTTGGCCAAAGTTGATGATGTCAGCAATGAGGAACAGGACGACTACAAAGAGGACGAGTAGCAGACAACAAAAACCCCTGCTTTGTTGTGAGCGGGGGAAATTTTTTTCTTGCTGTCAGTTATATTCTCGCGACTCCTGACTTCCTCGCCGCTTCTGCAACAGCCTTAGCGACTGCCGGTCCGACTCTCGGATCGAATGCCGCAGGAATAATGTAGTCCGGGCCAAGTTTATCTGGTTCGGGTAATCGCTTCTCCCTGTAGAGATGATTTTTGCTCCTGCTGACTTGGCCTCATCGGGGAAAATTTCGGGTGTTGGGTTTGCACACGCAAAAATTACCGGGTCTTTCGCCATCGAACGCACCATATCCTGACTCACAGCACCG
>CAJOED010000002.1 GCA_905233335.1 uncultured Synergistales bacterium | reverse complement strand
TTCCGAACCGACGCAAGCCATGAGGGACAAGGCCGCAGGTGAGAACCTCGAATTTGCCGCAAAGTTCCAGACGGTGAATTTCGAGAATGACGGCTATTATCTGTTCGAGGTTGATTTGCCTCCTGAACTCGTCGGAATGAGCGTAGATGAATTGAGGCTGTATTTCACTTCCGGGGCTGGCGCAAGTTCTGTAAAGTCATCGCAATTTCTCACACTCATGCTTGACAGATTTTTTGCGGGCACAGAACTTCGTGCAATGACGGGAGATTTCACGAAAACAACGCTGGGCAAAATGTTACTGCTGATATTCGCGAACTCCGGCGGAAGTTTCACGATGTACGCCCTGAAGATGATTATGGCTCTGTTCGGGTCTACAGGCTGCAACATCGGACTCGCCGGGCTTGGCCTCGTGTGCGTGGCTGTCGTGTTTTTCCGCAGAGACTGATATAAAAAATATTCCCCCAGTTCATTCACGAGCCGGGGGATTTTCTTCTGCCTGTTAATATGCCAGCCTGTATATTTCTGTTACGTCGTCCGCATCAAGTTCCTTCAGGCTTCCGAACGGTAATATTTTCGCCGCGTTCTCCGCAAGTTTCTCTATGTCGCTCTCATTCAGGCCAAGCTCCCTTAATGTTGTCGGTGCGTTGATGTCCTTGAAGAAGTCTTCAAGTGCCTCTATCGTGTCAAGTGCTCTGTCTTCCTCTTCACCGTCGAAAATGTCGAACACTCCCTCACCCAGCCGCGCAAAAGGTGCGGGGTTGTACTCATAGAGATAGCGCGACCATGCAGGGAACATCACAGACAGAGAAGCCCCGTGTGCCGCCCCGTAAAGCAGGCTGATAGAGTGTCCGAGTTTGTGCGACGAGAAGTCCCCGCGTGTTTCCCGGCCAAGCGACAAGAATCCGCTGTGAGCCATCATGCCGGCCATAGCGTATTCAGCTCGTGCGTCGTAATTTTTCGGGTCCTCTATGAGTTCCGGGATTACGCGCATCATCGTGCGGATTAACGCATAGCACTGTTCGTCGATGAGTTCGCTTCCCTCGTCGCCGTCAAGCACACGTTCGAGAACATGAGCGATAATGTCAACGCCGCCGTATACTGTCTGTTTTTCGGGCAGTGTAACCTGGAATGAAGGGTCTATCACGGAAACTTTCGGGTACAAGTTCGGGTTGCTGAATGAGATTTTGAGTTCACGTTCGGGGTTGCTGATTACGGAGATGCAGTTCACTTCACTGGATGATGCCGAAGCCGTCAGAACTCCGTAAATCGGGAGTGCCTTTGTGATTTTTGCTTTTCCCTCGTAGAAGTCCCAAACGTCGCCTGNGCCGCAATAGCCTTTGCCGTGTCGAACGCACTGCCTCCGCCGATGGGCATAATCGCGTCAATACCGCCCGCCTTCACACGAGCGACTCCCTCACGAACTTTGCTGACGAGGGGATTAGGTTTTATGTCGTTCACGTCGGAGAAGGTTATTCCTGCCTTGTTCAGCATGTCGGTAACTTGGCCGTATGCGCCGCTCCTGAATGTGCCTTTGCCGCCGTACACAAGCAGTACTCCCTTTATGCCGTCAGCTTTGAGGTGTTCTGCAAGGTCTTTCACTGTGTCTTTGCCGAAAATTAACGCTGTAGGATTGTGCCAGAAAAAATTTTGCATGTTCTATCATCTTCCTTTTCTGCTGAAATTATACCTGCACAAACAAAAAACGGGGAAAATATAACTCTGTTATTCCGGGATGGGACACCTCATGACGTAATATGTTCTCGTGAAATGCAACATGACATAACGCCCTCCAGTGAGAAGTAATACCGTATAACACAACACCCCGCCCGCTTCAGCACACAATACAACATGACGCAAAATTCCTCCCGTGCCGACGCATGACATAAAGCTCTTTTTGTGTTTCTGTGAGAAGTAATACCGTACGACATAACACCATATCTGCTTCAGCACGCAATACAACATAACGTAAAACCCATCCCGTGCCGCCGTAAGACACAACAAAAAAACGGGACACTGCATGACACAATGCCCCGCTGTTATTATGCCGCACTAAAAAGCAAAATACTTCTTTGCGTTCTCGTAGCTTATGCCGCGAACAATGCCGCTCAATGTCTCCATGTCGTCCGGGAAGAAGCCGTCCCGCACCCACTCACCGAGAATCCTGCACAGAATGCGCCTGAAGTATTCATGACGCGGGTAACTCAAGAAGCTCCTGCTGTCCGTCAGCATTCCGATGAAGCCCGGAAGATAGCCCAGGCTGGCGAGTGATTTCATTTGCGCGGTCATGCCGTCAAAATGATCCTCAAACCACCACGCTGAACCGTGCTGAATTTTCGACACGCCCGGAATGTCGTCGCCCTGGAAACATCCGCACATTGTGTCGATTGATGCGTTGTCTTTTCCGTCGAGGCTGTAGAGTATCGTCTTCGGGAGCATGTTATCTCTCTGAAGTTCACCCAAGAATGCGGCGGCTTCTGCACTTGACGCTGAATTGTCGACACAGTCATAGCCCGTATCAGGCCCAAGACGCTCGAACATCGGAATGTTGTTGTCCCTTCTGCACCCGTAGTGTATCTGCATGACCCAGCCGCGTTTGTGGTACTCGTGCGCAACGAAAAGCATGAACGCCGTCTTGAATTTGTTTTGTGTCGGTACGTCAGGAATATTTCCGTTCAGCCTCGACGCAAAAATCTCTTCTATCTCGCTTTCAGGTGCAAGGTCGCATGTTATCGTGTTGACCCCGTGATCGCTCAGCTTACAGCCTTTGGACGCAAAGAAATCCATTCTCTTTGAGAGCGCGTTCTTGAGGTCAGCGAATGAAGAAATCTTCACGCCGGAAACTTCTGATAATTTCGCGAGGTATTCAGGCCAAGTCGGCTTTTCGAGGTTCATAGCTTTGTCGGGTCTCCATGCAGGGAGTACGCGCGTCTTGAAGCTGTCATCAGCCGCAATTTTCCCGTGCCATTCGAGATTGTCGACGGGGTCATCAGTCGTGCAGATGAGTTCTACGTTGCTCATCTTGATGAGATCCCGAACGCCGAAATCATCACGGTGTAACTTCTCGTTGCAGAGCGTCCATACTTCTTCTGCTGTCTTTGCGCTCAAAACTCCCTCGTAGCCGAAATACCTGCGAAGCTCCAAATGGCTCCAGTGGTATAACGGGTTGCCGATAGCCTTACCGACAACTTCAGCCCACTTCATGAACTTGTCGTGAGGGTCAGCGTCGCCAGTAATGAATTTCTCCGGGACTCCCGCGCACCTCATCAAACGCCACTTGTAGTGGTCGCCGCCGAGCCAGACCTGCGTGATGCTGTCGTAGTGCAAGTTCTCGTAGATCTCTTTCGGGCTGATGTGGCAGTGGTAGTCGATGATGGGACATGACTTGGCCGTGTCGTGAAATAGTTTCTTTGCTGTGTCGGTGTTGAGCAGAAAATCTTTGTCCATAAACATAACTAATTATTCCTCCTTTGTGATTTTTGCAAGTTCTTCGATGGCATCATTATAACCTTGTCCGGCTGATTTGGCGTACCATTCTGCGGCGCGTTCTCTATCACCGTCAATATAGCACACTGCACCCATACAGAACTGGCCTTGCGGGTCGTCCTGTTCTGCTGACTTACGCCACCACTTGACTGATTCGGCTTTATCCTGCGGTGTTCCTTTGCCGAGATAATACATCGTTCCTATTCTTGCTTGTGCGGCGGGGTAATTGTTGTCTGCGGCCTTCTTCCACCACGTGAACGCTTCGGAGATGCTCGGTTTCAGCCCTGCTTTGCCGAAATAATACATCGTCCCTATTCGACACTGCGCGGCTGGAAAATCTTGAGCGGCTGCCTTCCTCCACCACTTGAGAGCTTCGGCCTCACTCTGCTTCACGCTCTCACCGAGATAATACATTGCGCCCGTCATGAACTGTGCGAACGGGTTATTCTGTCCTGCTGATTTCTTGAAGTACTTGAAGGCTCGTGCTTTGTCCTCGCCAACTCCCAAGCCTGCATAATACAGAAGGCCGAGAGTGTACTGTGCGCCGTCGTAATTCTTTGCTTCTGCTTTGCGTATCCATTTCAGCCCCTCGCTAATGTTGCGGTTCACTCCCCAGCCTACAATGTAGCAGTAGCCCGTCATTGTCTGCGATTTAGGGTCTCCTGACCTGGCCGCACTGCGTATCTCACGGAAAGTTTCGGGGATGCTCTTTTCGCTGTTCTCTTTACCGTCGGGACGTGTTACCTCAAAATTGATATTGTCGTAAGTCTTTTCGGAAAGAGTCCGGGCTATTTTGTCCTGCAATGTGTCAGCATAAACACCTCCGCACAACACAAGAACACACACACACGACAGAAATATTTTGCGCATAATTTCGCCCTTTACCATGACAAGCCTCGTTCAGTTAATACTTTTTGTGCAGGCTCGTATTCAAGTTTTGCGGACTCACGATACCACTTCACAGCTTCCGTTTCGTTTTTATTGACACCAAGCCCGCGTGAATACATTTCTGCAAGATAGAACATAGCGTCTTCCTTGTTTTGTTTTACGGCCTCTCTGAAAAACTCAAAGGCTTTTGCGTAGTCCTGCTGTACTCCAAGTCCATTGAAGTATACTTTGCCCATGCTCGTAAGGCCGGAACCGTTATCCTGAGCCGCCGCTTTCTTGAAGTACTCGATAGCTTTTGCGTAATCCTGCTTCACACCCCAGCCGTTAAGGTATATATCACCCATGCTGTTCAGAGCTTCGGCATCTCCCATTTCTATAGCTTTGCTGTAGAACTCCGCCGCTTTCTTGTAATCCTGCTTCACACCGTGCCCGTAAGCATAAAGCTCACCGATATTATTCACAGCACCTGAGTGATCCTGTTCGGCAGCTTTCAGAAACCATTTCAGAGCTTCGGCATAATCTTTTTTCACGCCCCAGCCTTTGTAGTACATCACGCCGATATTGCTTTGAGCGGAAGCATGTCCTCTTTCTGCGGCACGGAGCATCCATTTTGCGGCTTCACGATAGTCCTGCTCCACTCCCTGTCCCATGAAATACATCACAGCGAGATCTGACATTGCAGCAGGATCTTCTGTTTCGACGGCTTTGAGAGAATATCTTAGAGCCTCTTTGTAGTCCTGCTTCACGCCTTCACCCGAATAATACATAGCAGCAAGCGTATTCATAGCAGGAACGTAACCAGAATCAGCGGCTCTCTTGTACCATTTTACGGCTTCAGAGTAGTTTTGTTTTGTCCCGATACCAAAAAAATACATATAGCCAACGTTCCATTGTGCGTGAACATCATTCTGTTCTGCTACCTTCAGCCATAACTTGAAGGCTTCATTCTCGTCCTTTTTCACGCCCCTTCCGTTGTAGTACATATACGCCAGGTTGAATTGTGCATCAGGATCATTCTGGTCAGCGGCTTTGCGGTACCATTTTACGGCTTCAGGTTCGTTCTTCTTGATGCCTACAGCGTTTGCGTACATGTAAGCCAGGCTGTACTGTGCGGGTGCGTATCCTTGTTCTGCTGCCTTTGTGTAATTCTCGAACGCTTTTTTGTAGTCCTGCTTTGTTCCCCTTCCGTAATAATAGCAGTCCCCAAGTTTTTTCTGGGCATTCGGAAGTTTGCTCTCGGCGGCTTTGCTGTATAACGTAAAGGCTTTATTGTAGTCCCTGACTACTCCCCTCGCACCGTAATATGCATTTCCGAGATTGAACATTGCTGTAGTGCTCCCAAGTTCTGCGGCAAGTTCCCAGTATCTTGCAGCTTCTTTGGGATCCGGTTTGTCTACACCCGCGCCCTTGTCGTACATTGTGCCGATGTTCGACATTGCTACGGAGTTCCCTTTGTCTGCGGCCTGTTTGTACAGGTTGAGTGCCCTCTTCATATCCTGCGACACACCAAGACCGATGCGGTACATATCGCCCAAATTCACCTGAGCAGAAGTATTATTTTGTTTTGCGGCTCTCTCATAATATTTTGCGGCTTCTGCATAGTCTTTTTTCACTCCCAAGCCGTTGAAGTACATAAGACCAAGATTGAACTGTGAACCGGCGTTGCTCTGTTTTGCGGCTTTCCTGTACCAGCTGACAGCTTCTGCATAATTGCGTTTCACTCCGCGCCCGTAACGGTAAGCATTTCCCAAATTGTTTTGTGCGTAGGCGTAATCTTTTTCTGCGGCTTTTCTGTACCACTTCACTGCCTCAAAACTGCTCTGTGTAACCCCGCGGCCTGTTGAGTACATGTAGCCCAAGTTGTTCTGTGCTTCTGCGCTGCCTTTGTCCGCTGCTCTGCGCCACCACCTGACAGCATTTCCGTAACCGCCGTCCTTGATGCCCTGATTGTAGTAGAAATAGCCGAGCCTGACTTGTGCGTCCGTCAAATTCTGCCCGGCTGAAGCAAGAAACCACTTGAACGCTTCCTGGCTGTTGCGCTTCACATCGTAGTACATGTTGCCGAGATTGTTCTGTGCTTCTGCATATCCCTGTTCGGCGGCTGACTTAATCCACTTCACAGCAGCATCATCACTTTGCGGGACTCCAAGCCCCTTCTTGTAGAGATTGCCGAGACTGTTCTGTGCTTTGGCGTAATTCTGGTCTGCGGCTTTCTTATACCACCTCGCGGCCTCGTAGTAATCCTGCGGCACCATCCTGCCGTTTTCGTAAGCAACCCCAAGAAAAAATTGCGCTTCAAGATTTCCGCTCTCTGCACGTTCCTTTGTACGTTCTATGCTGTTGCCTTTTTCGAGCAGGTAATTATCTAGTTTGTCGAGCCAGTTGTCAGCTATCATTTTTCCGGCCTTGCTCGCAAAATCTTCTGTTGCTGTACTTATGCCGCGAATGAGGGGAGTGAGTATAGCTTCCTGAAGTATGCTTCCGATAATGCCACCGCCGAGCGCGACGGAAGCACAAGCAGGAGCAGAAGAGAACATGACAGCACCGCACAAGAATAACCCTAAAAATTTTCTGCGCATGTTTTCACCTCCTATAGTGTTGCGCCGGTCTTGAATATCGCCATCCCCTGAAAATCATTTATCTCATTGCGTGTCTTTCCTCCGTTCGCAACCGACAGCACAAAATCAAACAGCTCACGTGCTTTTTCGGGAAGTGTCCCGCCCTCGACAAGAGTCCCGGCGTTGAAGTCTATCCACCTGCTTTTGCGCTTGGCCAGGTCGGAATTGCTCGAAATCTTCACCGTCGGAACAGGACACCCGAACGGAGTACCGCGTCCCGTCGAGAAGAGAACTATCTGTGCTCCTGCCGCCGCAAGTGCTGTAGACGCTACGAGGTCATTACCCGGTGCAGAGAGAAGATTCAGTCCCTGCGTGATGACTTTTCCGCCGTAAGACAACACATCACTCACGGGAGCAGAGCCGCTTTTCTGTGTGCAGCCGAGAGCTTTGTCTTCGAGCGTGGTAATGCCGCCTTTCTTGTTGCCGGGCGAGGGGTTTTCGTAGACGGGCTGTCCGCATGACGCGTAGTAATTCTTGAAGTCGTTGATGAGCTTCACGGTCTTTTCGTATGTTGCCTCATCTTTGCACCTGTTCATGAGTATAGTTTCTGCACCGAACATTTCGGGGACTTCAGTAAGTATTGTCGAGCCTCCCTGCGAAATCAGCATGTCGGAGAAGTAGCCGATTGTCGGGTTTGCCGTAATCCCTGAAAGCCCATCACTGCCGCCGCATTTGAGTCCGACGATAAGTTTTGCTGTCTCACAAGGAACTCTCTTGTCCTGCTTCATTCTTGCAATCAGTTCATGAATTATCTGCATTCCGGCTTCTTCCTCGTCGCTAACGTCCTGCGAAATCAAGAACTTCACGCGCTCCGGGTCATAATCCCCCATGTACGGCTTTATCGTGTCTATGCCGCTGTTCTCACACCCAAGACCCAGCATCAAGACTCCGCCTGCGTTCGGGTGAGTGGCCAAGTTCGCGAGTATCATTCGCGTGTGTTCTTGATCTTCTCCCATCTGTGAACAGCCGTAGGGGTGAGTGAATGCCCTGACGTTTTCGACACTGCCGCCCGTGAATTTCCGTGCTTGATGTTCGAGGGCTGCAGCAATGTCATTAACACAGCCGACAGTCGGAATAATCCATAGCTCATTGCGGACTCCTGCTCTGCCGTCTTTGCGCAAATATCCGTTGAAGGTTTCGTGTGTGCTTGGCCGAAGTTCCGGGTGTGTCGGGTGGTACTCGTAGTCATGTGCGCCGGTAAGGAGTGTTCGTGTGTTCGTGGTGTGTACGTGGTGTCCTTTGGGAATGTCGGAAGTTGCCTCGCCTATCGGGAAACCGTACTTGATGATTGCTTCTCCCTCGTGAATGTCTTTGAGTGCTATCTTGTGTCCCATCGGTATTGCTTCGAGAATTTCCGCAGAGAAGTCCGCGCCGCTTACGGGAATGTTCTCGCCCTCATTGAGAGCACGCAATGCAACAGCTACAGAATCATTTGCGTTAATGCGTATGAGTTCGTTCATGTATAAATTACCCCCTGAAAAAAATTTTTGCTGGATATGTAGATTATAAAAAAAATCCCCCTCGCTTTTCAACAAGGGAGACAGAAATTTATTGCCAGTTCTATTTGCTCACGAGGTCATTGAAGCGTTTTGTGTATATCTTCCGGAACTCTTCATATTCCCCCAAGCCTTTGCCGGTGAATACTGTCCTGTAGCCAGCCTTGCGCAACTGCCACATGAACGAGTTGTCCGAGTTGTACAGCTCACCAGCCATGTAGTCGCCCCAAGCAACAACAAGCGGAACGATCTCGACTTGCGCGTCCCGTGAGATTGCCTGACGCTCCTTCAGGTGTGCTACTGCCTGACCTACGCTGTCCCTGTCGCTCAACTTGATTACTTCTACGTTCCTGTGTCCTTTCTCGTGAAGTTTCTCGCCGAGAAGGTCATATCCCCTGTCGTTATACGCGCTGGCTTCATGTCCCACGAGTATATATTCGTTGTTCGGGTCGGGCTTGATGATGTCTACCATGATGTCGGCAACTTCATCGCATGATTTCGGGCTGTACATTACTGCGTTCGTTATGCGTATGTCGATCGTCTCACGGTAGAAATCGAGCCTGCTCCGTAAGCTGTTGTACAGTTCACCCTCCGCAAAGAAAACGGGAACAGCTATTGCCTCGCTGTACTTGTTCACGATTGCTTCCTGTATTGCCATTTCGACGGTGTAAATCTTTTTGCCATTGATGCCGTTCACTGCCTTAGCTGTTGCGTTGTCGGTGTATACCTGAAGAACTCTAAGCCCGGTTGCTGCTTCAAGATCCGCCTGGATTTTGTAGTAGCTCTCTTCTGCCGCACGTAAAATGCTCGTCCCGAAACTCGATAAGAATATCACTGTGTCTTTGTTCGTCATTTATTGACCTCCTAAAATATTTTTTGCGTTGATAATGCTCTGTTCATCCGGCGGCTCTATTCCCTCCAAAGGATAATCAAGCCCAAGCCTGCGCCATTTGTCAGCACCAAGCGTATGATACGGCAGAACTTCTACTTTCTTCACGTTGCCTAGTGTGCCGAGAAATTCGCGCGTCCTGCATAAATCCTTCTCGTTGTCCGTAATACCCGGCACTAACACATAGCGGATCCATACAGCCTTGTTTATCTCCGAAAGATATTTTGCGGCATCAAGTATATTTGCGTTGTCATGTCCCGTTAATATCTTGTGCTTCATGCTGTCTATGTGCTTGATGTCGAGTAATAATACATCCGTGAAGTTCATGAGTTCCCGGAATTTAGCGAAAAATTCACCCTTGCGCGTAAAGGGCTGTGCTGATGTGTCCAGTGCCGTATTAATGCCTCGTTCGTGTGCCTTCCTGAAGAGTTCGAGAAGAAAATCAATCTGCAACAACGGTTCGCCTCCGCTGACAGTGATGCCGCCTTTGTCCCGCCAGTATGCACGGTAACGTTCGGCCTTGTCGAGAAGCTCATCAGCCGTGAAGAGTTCTGCTCCTTCAGTGCTCCATGTGTCCGCGTTATGGCAGTACTGACACCGCATGTTACAGCCCTTCAGGAATATCAAGAAACGTATTCCCGGCCCGTCGACAGCACCAAAACTTTCTGTAGAGTGCACAAGCCCTTTCACTGTCATGTTACATTCTCTTGTGGCACGTGCGCGCTATGACATCAAGCTGCTGTTCTTTCGTGAGGTTTATGAACTTCACCGCGTAACCTGAAACCCTTATCGTGAAATTCGCATATTCAGGTTTATCGGGGTTGTTCATGCAGTCGATGAGCTTCTCCGTCCCGAACACATTAACATTCAGGTGATGTGCTCCCTTGTCGAAATAACCGTCCATTGCGTTCATGAGAGTAACTTTCTGTTCCTCAAGAGTATGGCCGAGAGCCTGCGGGCTTATTGTCTGTGTGTTCGATATTCCGTCGAGGGCGTATTCATATGGGAGTTTCGCTACACTGTTCAATGAAGCGAGTAACCCGTTCAGTTCTGCACCGTATGATGGATTTCCGCCGGGAGCAAAAGGTGTATATGCTTTTCTTCCGTCGGGGGTTGCGCCTGTTGCTTTGCCGTAGACGACGTTTGAAGTTATCGTCAGTATTGATGTTGTTGCTTCTGAATTTCTGTACGTATGGAACTTCTTGATTTTCGTCATAAACGTTTTCAGGAGCCATACTGCTATGCTGTCTGCTCTGTCGTCATCGTTGCCGTATTTCGGAAATTCGCCGTCAACCTCGAAATCAACAGCGAGTCCGAGTTCGTCGCGAATGGGTTTTACTTTTGCGTACTTGATAGCAGAGATGGAGTCCACCACGTGAGAGAAGCCCGCAATGCCTGTAGCGAAAGTCCTGCGCACGTCCGTATCAATCAATGCCATTTCCGCCGCCTCGTAATAATATTTGTCGTGCATGTAGTGAATGAGGTTCAGAATGTTCACGTACAGCCCCGCCAGCCAGTCCATCATCTGATCGAATCTGTGCATGACCTCATCATAATTCAGGTATTCGCTCGTAATCTTGGGAAGTTCCGGGCCGACCTGCTCATGAGTCTTTACGTCAATTCCTCCGTTGATGGCATACAGAAGGCATTTTGCGAGGTTTGCGCGTGCTCCGAAAAACTGCATTTCCTTCCCTGTTTCTGTAGCGGACACACAGCAGCAAATAGAATAGTCATCCTTCCATATCGGTCGCATGACATCATCATTCTCATACTGCACTGAACTGGTATTGATTGATATTTTCGACGCATACAGCTTGAACGGTTCAGGGAGCGACGAACAGTATAATATCGTCAAGTTCGGTTCAGGAGAAGGTCCCATGTTTTCGAGTGTGTGAAGGAAGCGGAAATCATTTTTCGTTACCATGTGCCTTCCGTCCATGCCTTTTCCTGCCATTTCGAGGGTTGCCCAAATAGGATCCCCTGAAAACAGCTGGTTGTATGACGGTACACGTGCGAACTTCACCATGCGGAACTTCATGACGATGTGATCTATAAGTTCCTGTGCTTCACTCTCGGTCAATGTTCCTTCTCTGAAGTCGCGTTCTATGTATATGTCGAGGAACGTCGAAATACGACCCACGCTCATAGCCGCGCCGTTCTGTGTTTTGATTGCGGCCAAGTACCCGAAATACAGCCACTGCACAGCTTCTCTTGCGTCGACAGCAGGACGTGATATGTCGAAACCGTAAACTGCTGCCATCTGCTTCATGCCTTCAAGAGCGCGTATCTGTTCTGCAATTTCTTCACGCTGTCGGATTATGTCGTCGAACATTGTGCCGCTTCCGCAGTTCGCAAAGTCCTCTTTCTTTTTCCTGATGAGAAAATCGATGCCGTACAGAGCAACGCGCCTGTAATCACCGACGATTCGTCCGCGCCCGTAAGTGTCAGGGAGTCCCGTAACGATATGTGCATGACGTGCCCGCTTCATTTCGGGGGTGTATGCGTCGAATACTGCCTGGTTGTGTGTCTTGTGATACTGTGTGAATATCACTGAAAATTTCGGGTTGACCTTGTAGCCGTAAGTTTCTGCTGCCTGTTCTGCCATTTTGATGCCGCCATAGGGCATGAACGCGCGCTTTAAGGGTTTGTCCGTCTGAAGCCCGACGACTTTCTCAAGCTCCTTCATGGACGTATCAATGTAGCCCGGCCCGTAAGCAGTCAGTCCCGAAACAACTTCTGTCTCGCACTCAAGAACACCGTGATTTTCGCGCTCCTGTTTCTGCAGTTCCTGGAGCCTGCCCCAGAGTTTGTTGGTTGCTTCAGTCGGTCCCGCCAAAAAATTTTCGTCGCCGTCGTACGGAGTGTAATTATTCTGGATGAAATCACGAACATTAATATCTTCTGTCCAGTGAGATCCTTTGAAGTCTCTCCACGCATCTTTCATTATGTTAATCTCGTCTCCTTTTGCGCAGATTTTTTCACGGATAAAAGTTAGTATAGTAAAACTCATTCCGTGCGTCAAGTTTTCGGGCTTTTTGTGAAAATATTTGCGGCATCAAATGTTATTCGCGATTTTGGGATTTGCTGTTTTGTTGGTAGTCATAAACTTTTCGGCGGACAAAAAAAATTTCCCCCCGACACAACGAGGGGACAATATGATTCATGAATCAGCTCAAGAAGTCCAAGAGGCTCGGCTGCACCAAACGCGAAATCACAGCAAGATTAGCCTGATACATGTAGTCCGCTATCATCAGCTGCGAAATTGCGTCGGCAGGATCTATCTTCACAAGGTCGTCGTACTGCTCCGTCATGATTGCGTTCTCCGTAACAAGACGGTCATTGTTGTACTCGTAGCGCGTCCGTAGTGCTCCGTCTTCCGCCATGACTCCCAAAATATTATTGATGAAGCCATCTATTCTCGGAAGCATTTTGTTCATGAGGTCGTCCCGGTTGCCTGCATTCACCGCCGCGATTACGTCATTAATCACACCGAAGCCGTTCTGCCTCATCGTGTTGGCTCCGCTCCTGATTGTTGCGTTCTGTGTGTGTATGCCGCTGTCGTACAGTTCTCCGTCAAGCCCGCGCGCCTCGTCGCCGTAAGCATCACCCTCAAGGTTATAGCCGCCGCGATAATACGTTCTTGATTGCACCTCGTCGCCGAGAAAATCCATCGTAGCGTTGTCGGCAAACTCTATAGATATTGAGTAACCGCGCGGAGACCATACGACCAACTCATTGTCATCATTTATCTCTGCTCGCACGTCGTAATCCTGCATTCTTGCGTTCACAAATTCTGCTACGTCGTCCATTCTGATTTTGCCGTCGTTCGTAACATCACGCAATGCAGTAAGATCTATCGTGTGTGAGTACCCTGCAACCGTTACAGTGAGAGAGTCAGCCGGGAAATTCTGGTTTTCCACGTCCCACTCAAAATCCATAACGCCTTCACCTGTACCGTCATAGTTCACACGTCCCTGAATGCCCGTCGTGAGTCCGAGTGCGTCCTGCGCTATGTGTCCTTTCACGTCGATAACGTTCACAGCAGAGCCGTCAACAGAAGACAGAGAGAGCAGCGGAAAATCTCCAGTGTTGCGAGTTGCCTGCTGTCCCATGTGCTCGTCGTAGTAGTTCACGTAGAGCCAGTCCCCTGCCTGTACGCGCAGTCTGTCCATGATGTCTTTTACGGTGTCGGTTGCGCTTACGTCAATTTCTACCTCGTGAGCAAGATTCGAGAAGCGTATTGTGCCGTCCCTGAAGTCCATTCCTGCATCATCATATGCATCCTGAAACGTTGCGTTGTCCTTCATGGGTACTTGCGTGTTCTTGAGGTTTGACGTTACGCCGCCGTGTATACCCATTTGTGCCGCAATACCGCCCGAATAATCATTCCACTCCGGGTCGTTGAATGGCATATCTACCACCGTGAACGCCTCGCCGGAAAGAAAATATATTGCGTTTGAGCCGCTGATGTCATGCCCGGTTTCGTCGACGTGCTGAACGTAGCCCATAATGTCGTGGCCTTCCTGTTCGTTGACCTGCTCGACAATCTGACGCATCACTAAGTCCCGGTCAACAAATCCCGTCTCTTTGTCGACAACATCAGCCCGCCTGATATTGACATCGTAATACATGCCGCAGTTCATCTGTACCCTCATCGGAATTCCGACATTGTCATCAACGCACGGTGCAGACGGGAAGTTTACGCATTTCGTGCCGGTGCCGGTGTATTCGTCGGTGTATGCTTCTGTTTTGAGCGTCGTGGAAAGTCCGAGCTTGTCGGCGTAATTGCTCCTGTTCATGTCGAAAAATAACACCTGCTCGCCGTTGTAGCCCCTCATTACGAGTCTTTGTGTTGCGCCCTCAAAGTCAGACGTTCCCCGCTGCCAGTCATCTGCGACATCAGTCCCGCCCGGCTCTATGGTAACTTCAAGCCACCCTGCTCCGGCATTCTTGAGACGTTCGGCCAAGTCCGCAAGCGTGTAGTTTCCGGCGTTAAGTTTTATGTCCGCTGTTTTTCCCCCGCTCGTAACTCTCCAGTGCAATTGCTCTCCGTCCGCAACAGTCAGTATCTCGTTATTTTCCTGGTTGTCGGGGTCGAACGAAAACTCACGGCTCTTCATTGCTGTCTCCATTCCGAGATAGTCGAATATGTCTATATGGCTCTGATCCTTCAGCCTGTATCCGTGCTCCTGCTTCACCGTATCGCCGTCCCCGAAATCGAACATATCAAGCGCGCTCCCTGCTCCCGTTATCGTGAGTGAAGGATAGTGCAGAGATTCTTGTGCCTCGTCGATGTTCAGGACATCAGCAGGAAGTGTCCCGGTGCGTTCTGCAGTGATTACGAGCCTGCTCCCGTCGGAAGTCGTGCGTGCGTATACTCCGTTGATGGCGTTAATCTTGTCGGCGAGTGTCGTAATTGTTTCGTTCTCGTCAATCTCTATCACGGTGGATTGTGCCGGGTCATTCGCGAGCATTACCGTAAGTGTTGAGGGCTGTGTGTTCCAGTCAACGCCGGAAAGGTCTTTACTCGTTATTTCCGCGCACGTCGGCATGTAGTCAGTATCAGGCCACCCGGTAATTCCGACTTTTTCTCCCGTGTTGCTTTTCAGGACTAACTGCTGTCTGTTGCCCTCGTAATCTTTCTCAATATACGCCTGAACGAGCATATCAGCTCCCTGTTCCTCAAGAGAACTATTCACGATTTCAGCAAGGTCATCGAGGCTTATTCCGCGCAGTTCGTTCGGATCTCTGTAGCCGTTTTCGTCGGAGTAATTCATGAGGCCGCCGGTTTCGGTGGAGTTAGTTTTGTTGATGTCGGAGTCCTGCCAGTCTTCCGGAATGAACACCGACAACGTACGATTGCCGACCGTAATTTGTACTTTCTCTTCGCGCCCCGTCCATTTCCAGTCGATAGGCACATAGTGGGAACATATAAAATAGCTGTCGTCATTCTCCGGCACAATATCGCTTCCGGCAAAATTGATGTCCCCCAGAACGCTCTCACTCACAGCGTACTTCATGCGGTCGTCCGTTCCCTGATAGATGATGCTCCCGTCGGCCTGTTCCGCAAATGGCTGTGTGCTCGTGTCGGTCCCGCCGAAAATATACTGTCCTGCTACTTTCGTGTTGAGGTTGTCGAGCATGATCTTCTTGTTGGCCTCAATCTGTGCGGTGATGTCCTGAAGCTGGCTGTTGTCGAGTGCTCCGTCCCCCGCCTGAATGATTAATCCCCTGATAGTTTGTGCGGCGTTCAGTACGTTGTACAGTGCACTGTCTGCATGTTTCAGCATCGTAACAGCGTCTTTGGAGTTCGCCTGATAGTTTGTGTTGGCATTCAGCGCAGAATTGACGGTGAGTGAACGCGACACAGCAGAAGGATTTTCGGAGAGTGTCGTGTATTTGTCCCCTGATGCTATCTGTCTCTGCAAGTCCTGAATGTTTCGCTGGCTTTTCTGAAGGGAGTCCATCAAGCTCCCGTACATTGTTGCTGTAGTTAATCGGCTGTACATGATTTCTTTCTCCTTCTATGTCAGTAAAAAAACAGCCCCCCGCTTCCTATGGGAGGCAATGAAAATCTTTTAACGGGGTATGTATATTTTATCGGCCAACTAAGCCCATTCCGTTAATTATCTTGTCGAGCATTTCGTCCATCGTCGTAATATACCGCGACATTGCCCCGAACGCCCTGTTCAGTATCACCATGTCCATTAACTCCTCGTCGAGATTTACCCCCGAACATGCCTGACGCTGTGAATCAATCTGTTCCGACACAGTAGCCTGCGTAGTGTACATGAGTTTTGCGTGTCCTGCTTCCGTGCCTATTTGTGAGAGCATTGCGTCGTATATTCCGCCGATGGTCATCGTGCCGCCCTCAAGAACTTTTGCGAAATTCAGCACATTCATTCGTGAAGCGTTCGTACCGTCCCCGCTCCCGCCGCTTGTGCCCGTGAGAGCGCGCCCGTTCTCGTCCTTTTTGCCCATAGCCGCGCCGATGAGTGAAGGGTCATACTGTACTTTATCGCTGACGTGTATTCTTGATGCCGCTCCTGACTGACTGCCCAGCACATTGAAGAACGCAACGCCCGTAGAATCAATATCACCTGCAACCCCGTAGCCGGAATACTGGTAAGCGTTCATGTTTTTCACGAGAGCATAAGCCATTTCGTCGAGTTCGCTCTTGAGGTTCGGTATCATGTTGTCGCGGGCTTCCTCAAGTCCTTTGATTGTGCCGTTGCGTATGTGATGACGGACGTTAATCGTCGTAACTCCCGCGCTCTTGAGGTTGAGCCACATTCCTTCGCTGACCTCACTAAGCTGTGTTGCGCTGTAACGGCTCCTGCTGTCCCCCGTAAGTGCAGGTATTCTGCGCGCCATGCTGAACTTGTTGTCGGACGACAGATAGCGGACGTTGTTCAGTGTGAATGAAGCGTCCTGCGCAAGTCCGTGTTCGGGTATGAATGCTATTTCCCGGTACGTCTGGAGCAAATTCCCCTCGTCGTCTTCTATGTCGGTCGTAACCTGCTGGTTTCGTGTGAGGCCAAGCCGGCGGAGTACCTGCATGTTTCCGTCATCCGAACCCATGAGAGTAATGCGCTGTGCTTCCCCCGCAACGTTCGCTGAAATTTCGAGATAGCCGTTGTCAACAGAAGCATGTACCCACTGTTCCGGCTCCGTCAGCCCAAATTCTTCCTGGTACTTTTCGTTTATCTTGTTGCGTATCGTTACGAGGCTGTCGGTGTTCTCAACGTCGATAGTGATTACTGGGTTGGTGTTGACTATTCCCATGCGCGCGGCCAAGTCTCCTTCAACGTCGGACACTGAAAGAAGATAATTATCGCGGCTCTCAAGTGCAAACTGCGTAATAACCCCCGATGATGATTTTCCTGGTGTTACTGTCATGTTGACGAGTGCGGGATTGTCGGCTTTGAGTGCGTCCTTGAACGTGTCCTGCATGAAGGCGGAAAGTTCTTCAACCGATAACGTGCTCCCTGCTTTTGCGGTGTTTCCCATGTCGGAGCTGATGATCCATTCGCCCGTCGAGTTGTTCCACGATACCGAAAAATCTACCTGATCCCCTGACACCCCGACCCTGAAAGTATGACGTTCTCCGGCTGTCCCTTCAGCGAGGATTTCACCTTCAGCGAGATTTTGTCCGGGGCTGCTCCTGAAAACTTCTGACGTTATGCGCGTTCCCTGTGTCCCTACCTGAATCCTGAATGACCCCGAAATGTTCAGTGCGTCGGTGATGTCTGCCGGTTCTGCTCTCATGTTCACGCCGGAGAGTTCGCGCTTCACCTCCGTGAGTGTCCCGAACATGCCGCTGTAGTCTGTGAACTCTACGGGAGAGTCATAATCAGCCGTGAATTTCAGCGTCGTATTTCCGTCTTCCGCCGTAACATTTAGGTTTACCCCGACAGCAGAAGTCTCTATGAAGTCATGAAGATCCGAAATAGTCAGCTCCGGCTCAAAAGTATAGTCTTCATTGTCAGGTTCGCCGTTGATTTCCGACCGCAAGTGCCAGGTGTCGCCGTCCTTGTCGATTTTTATCGTGAGTACAGTGGGATTTTGTTTATCGTCAAGCGTCCTGAATGATAATTTGTACGGTATGTCTGCGCTGTCAGCATTGAGAATAACTCCACCGTCAAATGCCGATGTCTTCACCGCGTAAGTTTCGAGGCAGTGAGCATTACCGCCGCCCGTTGTCCATTCCACGCCGTTAGCTGTCCTGTCAACAACAAGCTGGTACGTGCCGTCCGGGCCTATTGCGAGTGCATCAGCTACTGCGGGATTGTCGACGATGTCAAACTCATTCTCCGCAACCTGCACGTCATAATACACCTGGTTATCCCACATGAACGAGTGCGCTTTCAGTTCTCTCACGTGCTGTCCCTGAACTAACACTCTGCCGTTCACCGACAAGAAAAATTCTCCCTTTATGCCGTTGCGTTCAAGAGGTTCATTGTAGGATATGTCCATCATTTTCGAGAGCTTGTCGATTATCACATCGCGCTGATCCCGTAAATCATTCGCGTTCTGGTTCAGTGCTTCAGCCTCGTAAATTTCCTTGTTCAGTGCTGCAATATCATAAAGCATTCCGTTAGCGTCATCTACAGACTGCTGAATTTCAAGATTTATGGAGTCGTTATATGTGTCGAAATTGTCGATGAGGTTACCGAGCATTCCGCCGAGAGAATTAGCCGATTCTACGAGTGCCCTTCTTGCGGCTGTGTCTTCTGGAGCCTGCTGTACCGACTGAATGTTCGTGAAGAACGTATCCATTGCCGTGCGTATTCCTGATGATGCAGGTTCCGGGATATAGTTCTGTATGCTGTCGAACAGGTCATTTACTTTTTCCCAGTAGCCTAAAGTAGCGTTGTTGTCCCTGTACTGGAAATCAAGAAACTCATCACGTATGCGCTCGATGCTGCTTGCGTACATGCCTTGGCCGAGCTGACCGACACCGTAAATATTTTCGGGCGTAACAGTTGCGAAATTCACACGCTGGCGAGAGTAGCCTTCTGTGTTCATGTTCGAGATGTTGTGTCCGACCGTCTGCATTCCCAGCCTGAAGGCGTTAAGTGCTGACTTTCCCATTTCCAGTCCGCCGAAAGTACTGCTCATTTTATCTTACCCCCTGAAATCAGCCGCACCAGACTGCGAAATGTTATCGCCGTTAATCCGCCGCCACTCTGAAAGGAGCATGGACGTATATTTTTCGTTCTGGTCAATAAGGCCGCTAAGTATCATAATTTCCGACTTCAATACAAAAACGGACTGCGTTAATCTGTCGGCAGCCCCGTTGAATTTTTCGCGTTCATCATCTGTCAGTTTCTCCGCCAGTGAACTTGCTTTCGGCTCACAAGAGAACATTGCGGCGAGTTTGCGGGCTATGTCGCTGCGTAGTGTTTCCTGTGCCTGTGCCTCAAAAGACAAATTGCGGGTTTCGTCCATTATCGCATTTACCGCTTCTGTATCACGTCTGCGCATGGCCTCCCGCTGTTCACGTATAGCGTCGATAAGGTCATCAAGGCAATCTGCCTCGTCAAGAACTGCATCAATCAGTTCACTAACTTCGGCACGCATGATAGTATCATTCTTCGGTCATGTCGAGCATTCCGGCAATGTATAGAGCGTTTGCCACCTTGTCCAACGGGGGATTGTACGTCCCTGAAGCTATTTGTGCCCTGAAGCCTTCTACGAGGTCATCGCGAACTTCGGGAATGTTCTTCATTTCTGCGGTAACTTTCGACAGCATAGAGCCGAATGAACTGATGTCTGCGTTGTCAGATTCAGCCGAGTAATTATTGCCGTAAGAAAAGTTACTCTTTGTTTTTTTTCTGTTGAGGGCATCGAGATTATACTGCCCTGATATTCTGCCTATCATATTCGCTCCTCCTTCTTCATGAAATTTTCAATGACGCTTTCAATTTGCTTTAATTTTCGGTAAGTTGCGGGATTATCTTTAACGAGCAGAAAATATTTTCCGAACGGGTGAGTGAACTCGTGAAAGTGTTGCTGTAGTCTCCCGGAATTTGCCCGAATGAATGAGCGCGCTGTGTCCTCCGTAATGCCCCGAATAAGTGAGTAAAATCGTGAGAGCGTTGCTGTAGTCTCCCGGAACTTGCCGAATGCGTGAGCGAGTTATCGCTGTCGTGTGTCGAGAAAAAAATAACTCCCCCGGATTTTTCCGAGAGAGTGAATGATTTTGTGAGCGCGTTATCTCTTCTTCAACGCGAGGCCAAGAACACACAGCGCAAGAACTCCGAAACCGGAATTACAGCCGCTGCTCTCTTCGTCCCCTCCTTCGCCGTCTTCCTGCGAGAACGAAGCATATACTACTGCGGCTTCATCATCAGTAACGTTCTCACTGAAGGAAAACACCCGGTAGTGCCCGGAGCTTATGCGTGAGTCCGTAGAACTGTCATCAATCCACATTTCGGACGCAATGCCCTCATCGTTATAGTACAAAAAGTAATAATAGCCGTCTTCACCTGTATGAATACCATCGTAGCCGTCAAAGGCATCATAGTAATTACGGGCAATACTTGAGAGCGAAGATGATGAAGTGTCTACAACAAGAAACATGTAAGCTGTGTAATTGCCACTTTTGCTGATGTAGACCATTCCGTCATCTTCACGAGCTGTATAGCCTGACGGGATATTCACTGAAAAGTTGCTGAAATCTTGAGCCTGTACGACTGACGTAACCGCACAAAGCATGACCACAATCGCAAGTGAAAATACAAAAGAACGTTTCATCATAAAAAAATTCCTCCTTAAAGAGAGCCACAGACACCGCAAGAAATTCACAGTGTCATATCGAAAAGATTTCACGACGCGAAACGAATTATTTTTCAAGGAGGGCGGTCTTTTTTGTACTTGTCAGTAATCAGACGTAGGGGGGAGGGCATTACATACAAGTTACAGCGCGAACGATACGCACGAGAAACCTTCATAAAAAACTAATCCCCCTTTTCATATTTTATTCATAATAACATTATCACCGGCAAAGATAAATTCCTGGTAATTTTTGTTGCGGCAAAAAAATTTTCACGTAAAATATTCTCCATTCCACTCATAACAAAAAAATTTTTCGGGAGGTAAAAGCTATCATGAAAATGACATTCAGGTGGTACGGCAAAGATTCAGATCCCATCCCATTGAAGTACGTAAAGCAGATACCGGGCATGACCGGCCTCATGGGACTTCTCGACAAACCTGCAGGAGTCGTTTGGGAGAATGACGAGATTGCAGACCTCGTGAATTATGTTCATGCGGCAGGGCTTGAGCTTGAAGTCATCGAGAGCGTGAATGTTCATGAGGACATCAAGATGGGACTTCCTTCACGTGAAGAGTACATCACGAACTACATCGAGACGATAAAGAACTTGGCCAGGCACGGAGTGAAAGTCATCATCTATAACTTCATGCCGGTGTTCGACTGGCTTCGTACTGACCTCGCGCGTGAAATCCCTGAAGACGGAAGCAACAGCCTCTATTTTGACGAGAAAGATCTTGGCGAAATGGGGCCGCTCGAAATCGTCAGGAAGACGGCGGAAGAATCACAGGGCTTCACACTACCCGGCTGGGAACCCGAAAGGCTCGCACTCCTCGAAACGACGCTCAAACAGTACGAGGGCATGACACCCGATGACCTCCGCAAGAACTACAAGTACTTCCTCGACGCTGTAATCCCCGTGTGTGAAGAAGTCGGCGTGAAAATGGCGTGCCACCCTGACGACCCCGCATGGCCGATTTTCGGACTTCCGAGAATTGCGCACTCACAGGCTGACTACGACAAGATAGTAGCACTTCATGACTCCCCCGCTAACACTGTGTGTCTGTGCACCGGCTCGCTAGGCTCCAACCCCGATAACGACATACCAGCAATCATTCGCCATTTCGGGGAAAAGAACAGAATCGGCGCACTCCATATCCGCAACGTGAAGTTCTTGGGCTATCACAAGTTCAGGGAAGCGGCGCATTTGTCCTGCACGGGAGATCTTGACCTGTACGAGATTGTACGCGCTGTGTATGACACCTGCCCGGATACGTACATCAGGCCGGATCACGGGAGAATGATTTGGGACGAGAAAGGCAGACCGGGCTACGGGCTTTATGACCGCGCACTCGGAGCTGAGTATATTCTCGGCCTTTGGGAAGCTATCGACAAAGAGAGAAAGAGAAACTCATAGTGATTTTTCGTCGTGTCGTTGATGTGTTAATGACGGTGATGTTAATGCTCCTTATGTCCCGGCAGATTACGGAGTACGACGGAGCAGAACGCTCACTGCATGAGTATATCGGCGTGGCTATGTTTGTGCTGTTCCTGATTCACCAGTACTTGAACCGCAAATGGTACGGGGCATTACTGCGCGGGAAGTACAACGTGCGGCGTGTTTTCGGGACAATCGTAAATATTTCGCTGCTGGTGTCGTTTGTGATGACGGCATTCAGCGGCGTAATCATGTCGGAGAATTTCCCGGCACTGAACATTGACGAGCTGTCATCATTCGCACGGCTTGCACATCTATCATGTTCGTATTTGAGTTTCGTGTTGATGGCGGTGCACTTGGGACTTCACTGGGGAATGATAGCAGGAAAGATAAAAAGCACTTGGCCGGTAATACTTGCTGTGATAGTTTCGGGCTATGGGCTGTATGTGTTCATGCGGGAAAATATTTTTGCGTACATTACCCTCACCAATCAATTTGCCTTCATAGACTACGAGAAAAATTTTGCGCTCGTAATGCTTGAGAATATCGCGATGTTTTCGTTCTGGACTCTTGCCGGTTACGAGGTCAGCGGAATATTGACCGGGAAAATCAAGCGTCCTTGCGTGATTATTGCGGGAGTGCTCGTGGTGTTCGTGATGTTCCGTGCGTGGCTGGGAGTTCAGGAGGTCATGTTCTGAATGAACGTATCAGGAGTCATTATCGGTGTTGCGTGCTTCATGATTATCGGCATGTTTCACCCCGTTGTGATTAAGTGCGAGTACTACTTCACCGCAAGAGTCTGGCCGGTGTTCCTTGCTGCGGGTGCTGTGTGTGTCGGGCTGTCGTTCACGATTGAGAGCGATATTCTGTCGGGCATCACCGGTGTGCTGGGCTTCTGCTGTCTGTGGAGCATTCACGAACTCAAACAGCAGGAGAAGAGAGTTGCGCGCGGGTGGTTTCCGAGAAATCCCAAACGTAATAACCCGTGATATAATTTGCGCAATTTATCACGAAAGGAAGATTTTTTGATATGGCAGAAAAAGTTTGTGAACATTGCAAGAAAAACATGAAACTCCGTGAGTCCGGCTACCCTATGGGAAGCGCATTACTCAAAGCCGACCGCGTTCACGTTGACATTTACGAGTGCCCGGAGTGCCATAAGGTAGAACTTTACGCGGCAGAAAGCGACATGGTAACGTGCCCGAAATGCGGAACTGTTCACAGTGCAAAAGAAGCGTGCGCAGTGTGTGCTCTCAATGCTGGGCTTGACACAGCCAACAAAATATAGCAGACAGAAAATAATTCCCCCGGTTCAACAGTGAGCAGGGGG
The DNA here is from genome assembly GCA_905233335.1 of uncultured Synergistales bacterium. GTDB lineage: Bacteria > Synergistota > Synergistia > Synergistales > Aminobacteriaceae > JAFUXM01. Next base: position 6,347 of record CAJOED010000002.1, on the reverse strand, counting down.
AAATTTTTTATGTTCATCATCATAATTCACGCAAGAAAATCAAAACTCTTTTTGCTCCTGACATTTTCCCGAATTAACGGTGCGGCAACATTCTCCGGCTCTCCATTCTTCTTTTCGGTGTGCTCGAAACTGTCCCGCGAATTTCTCCCGTTCTGCTCTCTATGTTCGTCGTTCTCGTTCTTACGGTGAACTCTCTGCGATTCCGATGCCGCTTCACTTGCCTGTACCGTCTGCACTATTCTTATGCCGTCGCGCACAATCTCCTGACTCTGCCCGGTGTCCTGTGCAGCAGCTAGTGCGTTCGGTGCGTGATGTGAATTTGCCTCGACGTTCAAATTCGACATTAACATACTGACCGGCTGCATGATATATCAACCTCCCAGCCTTCCTGCCATATAGTCAAAAGGTTTCAGGACGATAGCGCGCTTCTCATCATCCGCAACGAATGACGTGAACTTGCACGGCTCATGCACGATATACGACAGCCCCCGGACAGTGATTACTACTCCGCCGTAACATATATCTTTCACGCGCACAATGCCTTTGTCCTTCACCTGCTCAAGATGCTCTTCAAGTGCTGTCAATTCCTTCTGCATACTTTCTTTTGCGGCCTGAAGCTGAAACTTCATTTTCGTGAGATTCATGAGCATTACTCTCTTGTTGTCGTCGAGCTGTCCTGCTGCTTCAAGTTTTTTCAGGAGTGCTAAGTTCGGCTCTACTTTGTCGAGATTCTCATTGCAGCGTTTTATTTCTGTCGTGAAGACTTTGCGTTTTTCGAGGAGTTCAGGAGGAAGACCGACGACTACTTCAGTTTTCGTTCCCATTTCGGAGCCTAGTATGTTGCATGACACTTCAAGCCCCGCCTCAATCCTTCCGCCCGCAATCTGTGAATGTTTGCCGCTTCCGAGCGCGATAACTGCTTTTTGTGCGTACAGGTGGCTGTGAAGCATTGCGTTCTTCACGAGGATAGTTCCTCCCGACCTGATTGTTGCCTGATCACCGAAGCTCAAGCTCACGTCCTGATTAGCGCGCAGTGTCCCTTTGCCCATGCCACGTACTCCGCCCTGAACAACAACTGCTCCCTGGCTGTCGATGTCTGCTCCCTCGACCGTGCCGAAAATCTCGATATTTCCCTGCGCCACAACGTGAAACCCCTCGCGGACAGAGCCATGAATTTTCACCGCGCCCGTGAAGTCGATGCTGCCGATGCCGAAATCTATATCCTTGTGAATATCAAGTTCAGGGAGAACTACCAGCCGCCCTTTGTCGTTCTTGAGCTGGCCTTCAGCAGTAGCCATAAGCATAAGCGGGTTTTCCTCGTCGCGCTTCAAGCCCTCACCGAATGAGAACTCAATGTTGCGTACAGGACGAGCCTTTGCGACTGTGCCGGTAACATCAATGCCGTTTTTGCCGTTGACTAACGGGTGCTTTATCGCAATTTCCTGTCCCGGGTGAACTGTTACGATTGTGCTCCTGCTCCAAAAATCTATTTTCTCATCGTCGCGAACTTCAAAAGGTTTATCGGGGTCTTTGATGAGTTCGATTACCGCGTCTTTTCCCTCCACCGGCGGAATACCCTGCGCAACTACTGACGGCTGATTCCCTATCTGGCGTGCAAGCAATGACCTTACTGCTTTTTCGTTGATGCCTATTTTGACCCCGTGTGCTTTCAGTGAAGCGAATACGTCCTCTTCACTTGGCCAGGGCTTTGCGAAAAACGGCGGGTCTATCGCTACTGATGCCGTCATTTTGTCCTTTGCGAGTGTTACGAGTATTCTTGCGTCCTTCTCGAATGCCGGGTTTCTGTTGCATATCTTGACTGTTTCCCCGTCCTTGATGAACTTGCGAACGGCTTTCACGTCATAGCGAGCTATCCCGTATTCCTTCATGAAGGCGTAAACGTCGTTTTCTTTGAAGTCGTGTTCATAGCACGATAAATATATCCCGTCCGGCCTTGCTTCCATGTAAAATATATCCTTGTCGAACATTCAGTGATTTCACCTCCTAGACGTTCATTTTTGCTTTCAGGATTGTGTGTAACATCGATAACCCCCCCTGCTGTGAACTTGGGACGATACACCGGGAACTTTGCATGTTTCCTTCAGCGTCAAGCCCCTTCACCCCCTAGACGTTCATTTTTGCTTTCAGGATTGTCCGCAGCATCGATAACCCTTTGCCGTGAATTTGGGATACTCTGCTCTCCGACACACCCAGCACCTGCCCGATTTCTTTCAGCGTCAATCCCTCGTAGTAATACAGGCTCAACATGTTGCGTTCACGTTCCGGGAGTTCAGAGAGTGCTTCTGCCAACTGCTGTTTCTCGCTCTCCTCGTCGAGGCGTTCTACTGCTCCTTCCCGTTCGTCAGCAAGTGTTGCCTCAATGGGAACATCTCCGTCATCAAGCGGGGTTGTGTCATCGAGTGAAGTAATATATCCCCGTGAAGCAAGCTCCTGCACCTCGTAATATTCGTCCTCATCAATGCCCATTTCCTTCATGATGAGTTCGTCGCGGAGTTCTCCTTCGTCGCGCAGAATTTTCTCCATTGCACGATTGAGCTTCTGTACTTTCTCGCGCCCTGTCCGTGAAAACCAGTCGCACTTGCGAAGCTCATCGAGTATTGCACCGCGTATTCTTGGGATTGCGTATGTCTGGAACACAAAACCTTTTGACGGGTCGAACTTGTCGACTGCATCAAGAAGCCCGAACACCCCGAACGATAATATGTCTTCATAGTCGAGCCCCTGCGGGGGAGTTACTGCCATTCTTCCGACAACGTACTTTATCAGCGGCAAATATCGCGTAATTAACTCATCGCGTCCCCTGCCTGTCCTGGAATAGTCTTCCCATAACTTTTTTTCTTCGTCTGTCGTCATTTCAACACCATCACCCCCGCGCTATATTTCGCTTATTCCCTTTCCCAGCGTCTTAACTTTCAGCATCCAGTTGCTTGTTGAGAACTCTATAGTGCGTCCCTTGTTGCCGCCGGTGTCCGCAGAAATGAGTGCTATTCCCATGCGTGCAAGACGTGTCTTTGTTTCCGCAACATTTTTTGCGCCGACCGTGAGAAAATCAGCCGACGCTCCGGGAAGTGAAAACATCTGCGCACCTCCCGCTATTTTTGCCTTGATGCGCGGACGTGTCGCCCCCTTCTTCAGCATTTCTTCTATTATTGCAGGGACAGCAGTATCGGCGAACTTTCCGACTTTCTCCGACGCACTGAGTCCCCTGCTGTTGGGCAGCATAATATGAGCCATTCCCGCAACTTTCGCAAAAGAGTCGTACACCACGAGGCCTATACATGAACCGAGACCGAGAGTGATTAATTTTACGGGAGCAGGTACGACCATCAAATCAGCCATGCCCAGAACTATACTGCTTTCAGCCATCACATCACCTTTAACTTTCTGAGAAGCAGCTCCAAAGAATCAGGATCCGGGATTAGTATAATGTGTCCCGAAATTCTGCGGCCTTCCTCAAGACCTTCTACACTAAGCTCCGTATTCACAAGCAGTGCAGTCTCTCCCATCTGGCCGTAAATAGAAGCTACTACATCGAGGATTGAACTTAACATATCATGCGCAACACCGGGAACAGAAATTTGATGCTGTGTGCCGAGAAGTAAATTTATCGCGTTCAGGAAAGAACTCAATACGATATTCCCGACTTCTGTAAGCGCGCTGTCAATCATTTCCTGCGGTATCTCGTCTATGGGTATGCTCGTCCCGAACTGCTGTTTCAGGAGAAGCTCAACCATGAAGTTCGCGTCCTCTTCAGGCTGTATGAATATCAGGCTGCACTGAAAGCCGCCCGACGAACGCACAAACACCGCGCCGACTATCTGCATGGGATCCCCGTAGTGTTCCGCAAGCTCATAGATTGACACAAGCTCGGTTTTCGGCACGTCCATATGAATCATTCGGGACAACAGCCCGCTCAATGCCGTAGCCGCGTTTCCTGTTCCGATGTTCCCGACTTCCCTTATTGCGTCAAGCTGGAGTGAACTGAATAATTCTATTTCAGCCATTGTTGATTACTCCTTATTAACCTTTTGTTGAATAGAATGAAGCAACATCAAGAATTAGTGCAACATTGCCGTCGCCCAAAATAGTGCCGCCGGTTATGCCGTCGATTTTCGCGAGGAAGCGTCCCAAAGACTTAATCACTATTTCCTGCTGTCCGATTAACTGACTTACGATGAAGCCGATTTTGTTCTTGCCGATTTTCACGACAACAACCGGGTATTCGTCTCTGTCATGTTCTACGCCCTCAGAGCCGAGAATATCGCCCAGCACATTCAGCGATAACACCTCGCCGCGCAGAAGAGTCGTGGGTTCGCCGTGAACTGTCTTGATGTCCTCTTTGCGTACCATGATAGTTTCTTCTACGTTCTCAAGTGAGATTGCGTATGTTTCCTTGCCGACCTTTATCAAGAGTGAAAGCACGATTGCCAGCGTCAACGGAAGGCGGATATATACGTGAGTTCCCTCATTCTTTTTGCTGACGAGGTCGAACTGTCCTCCTAGCTGTTCTACTTTTGTCTTGACCGCGTCCATTCCGACACCGCGCCCGGACAAGTCCGTAATCTGTTTTGCCATACTGAATCCCGGAAGAAGAACTATCTGTGTTGCTTCGTCGTCGCTCATGATTGCGGCTCTGTCTTCCGTGATAATTCCGCGCTCTATGGCCTTCTTCTTGACTTTCTCCGGGTCAATTCCTGCTCCGTCATCACTGACCTCAATAACAACGCCGGAGCCTTCCTGGTATGCCGCAATTTTGAGGATGCCTTTTTCGGGTTTGCCGAGTGCTTTGCGTTCTTCTGGGTGCTCTATGCCGTGATCCATTGAGTTACGTATCAGGTGCACCATCGGGTCGCCGATTTCGTCGATTACTGTACGGTCAAGCTCTGTATCTTCTCCCTCAAGCACGAGTTCTACGTTCTTGTTGAGTGTTTTGCACAAGTCCCTGATAAGACGCGGGAAACGGTCGAACGTGAAACTCACCGGCACCATTCGCAATTTCGTAACAAGCTCCTGAATATCACCCGAAATTCTGCCGAGCTGTGAAAGTGTATCGTCGAACTGCCTTAGTCTTGACTCCTGAACGAGCCTCTCAATTCTTGCGCGTGAGATGACAAGTTCGCCGACAAGATTCATGAGCGTATCGAGCCTCCCGATGTCGACGCGTACGGTCTGACTGCTTTTCTTTGCGCCTTCCTTCTTGGCCGGAGCAGGTTTTGCGGGAGCTGGTGCGGCAGGTTGTGCGGTTTGTGCGGGTGCTTGTGCAGGGGCGGCCTCTTGTGCGGGAGCTGGTGCTGCGGGTGCGGCCTGTTGTGCGGGAGCGGCGGCGGGTGTTTCTTCTGCTTTGACCTCCTCAACATCTGCTGACTGTACATCACCGATTTTCTCTATTGCGGCTTTGACCTCTTCAGCGGGTGCCGGGGTTGCTACGTAAATGTTGAAGTCGAACTCGAACTCTTCTTTTTCGAGCGCGTCAGTTGTTGGTTCAGCCCTGTAGATTTCGCCGAGTTCCTCAAGCCTGTTCACCACCATATAAGCACGTGCGGCCTTCAGGAGGCAGCTCTGGCTCAAAGTTACGTGGACATTGAAGGCATTTGCGCCGCTCTCGTTGGACTTCTTGACCCATTCTGCATCCTGCGACGACAGCATTGTACCGCCGGAACTTTCTGCCTGTGCCGGGGCTGGTGCTGGTGCTCCTGCGGCGGGTTTCGGGGCTTCATTTCGGAGTTCAGCGACCATTTCGGAAACGTCTATATGCGCGTCATTTCCGCCACCCCTGATAGCGTCGGCCATTTCCTGTAACGTGTCGAGTCCCTGAAACAGCCTGTTCATGTCTGCTTCTGTCAATGGACGTGTGCCTTTTCGCGCCGCATCGAGCCTGTCCTCCATAGCGTGCGTAAGACCCATCATGTTCGTGAAGCCCATTGTGCCCGCCATGCCTTTTAGTGTATGTGCCGCCCTGAAAATTTCGTTGATGACATCCATATCTACCATGTCTTTTTCGAGGGCAAGCAGTAAATCATCTAATCTCTGTACGTTATCATCAGTCTCATCAAGGAAAGCTCCGAGATACTGACTCATATCCATATCGGCCAAAATATATTTTCCCCCTTCAAGAGTAATTTATCTCACAAGCCGTATCATTGCGTCGGGAATTTCATTAAGCGGCAGAACTTCATCAACAACTCCCGCATCAACTGCTGCTTTGGGCATTCCGTAAACCACGCAGGTCTTCTGGCTCTCCGCAATCACGTAAGCCCCTTTGCGCTTGAGTGCTACAGCTCCGTCTGTCCCGTCGCGCCCCATTCCCGTGAGTATAATGCATAACA
>CAJOED010000001.1 GCA_905233335.1 uncultured Synergistales bacterium | reverse complement strand
GCAGGGTTTGTGCGCGGGTGGTATGACGTGGACGGCATGAAGTTATACGTGAGTCCGGGTACGTCGCAGTGGAACGGGTTTTCGTGCAGGATATTAGATCCGGCGGAGATTACTCTGTTCGTCCTGAAAAGTGAATAGCCCCCTGCCTCATCAACAGGGGGAAACTCTCAATGTTCCCGGATTAGTGTACGTAACAAGCGCAACAGTTCCCGGCACTGAGCGTACATATTTCCGTTCGGTATAATCAACCGGCACAGACCCCGCATTTTTCCCCGCCGAATGTCCTGCCGCTAATTTCGCCGCATACTCAAGGACACCGCGCAATTCCCCCTCAAGTTCACGCCGCGAAACCCCTCGCACAATCACATGTGCACCGGGCATCTCGTGAGCATGAAGCCATATGTCGTCCGGACGGGCCGTTTTGAGTGTTACGTACCTGTTGCCGCGCGCCGAAAGTCCCACGAGGATATTCACTCCGTCCTTCATGATGCTCAAGTGAGGCGGGACATCAGGAGCGTTCTTTTTGCGTTTGGGCTGTGATTTCTTCTGTTCGGGAGCTACCCATTCAGAGAGATCCTTCACCGCCTGCGTAAAATCTTCGGGATTGTCGATTGCCTCAAGTAATGCGTGCTGTTCTTTCAGTTCCTCAATCGCTGAATTTATCGCCGCAAGATTAGCTCTCACCTCGTCGGGATTGCCTTTTGCCTTCCTGTAACGCTTGAAGTACTTTTCTGCATTCCGTGAGGGCGTGAGTTCCGGGTCAAGCGTGATTGCTAACTCGCTGCCTTCCCAGTCAGTAAGGGTGATATTTTCGGCTCTCTTGGGTATCTCGTAAATGTGCGTCAATATCGCTTCTCCCTTCTTCCTGAAAATTTCGGCCTCTTCACACTCTTTGAGCTGTTTTCGCAAACCGTCCCGATGTCGTTCGCGTGATTTCACAGCACGTTTTATTTTCGCGTCGATGTCATGAAGTACTTTGTCCCGTCCCCTTCTCAATAACGGCACAACCACACCCATAGCCGCCGCCTTCAACACATCACGGCCAAGCGTCAACGTTTCGGGAAAGTCGAAATCTATTCGCGTGAGGTAGTTATTTTTCCTGATTAACCTGCACGGAACATCAGAACTCTCATCAACAGCCTTCAGCAGTGCCGACTTCCACGACATAACATTATGTTCTTCCCAGTGCGATAGAATAAGCCTCGCTAACGGCCTCCCTATTCCCTGCAGATTTTCGACATCACCGAAACTCATCGACTCTATGCTGATACCCTCGAACGCCGGCGGGGGAGTGTACACATGTCCCGGCAATATCGTCCTGTACCTGTTCACGTCGGGCGTTGAATGTCTTGCGGCCTCCTCTATCTTTCTGTTCTCGTCAAGCAGCAAGAAGTTCGCAACAGGCTCGGTAATCTCTATCACAATGTAGTAATTCACGCTGACACCCGCCGAAACCCTCCGCCTTGCAGAAAGCTCTATTATTCTGTCCCGGTTTATCTGCCTCACAGAAAATATTTCGCCCCCGTGAAGAAGTCTGCTCTTCAGTGCTTCAGTGATTGATGCCTTTGATGATGATATGTCTTTCAGGGCGTTGATTTCGCTCTGTGTTGCCGTAGAGATACCAGCCGCGCCGGAAGTCCACGAGAACACGAGGTAATTTTCTCCCGAAACTTTCAGAGCTGTCCATGATTCGCCGCCCTCAATACGATTGACCCGCAGAGGCAGAATTTTCCGTAGTGCCCCCGCGAGTCCTGAAACAAATTCCTGACCGAATGCCATAATTACTATCTCAATAAGCCGAGTATGCTGCTTCTCTGCATTTCGTTCGACTGTGCAAGCATTACCGCGTTCGACTCCATGAGAATACGTATGCGCGTGTACTCCATCATTTCGCTCATGTATTCCGTGTCGCGTATGTTGCTGTTTGCTTCCGTGAGTGCCTGCATCTCGTCGGTGAGGTTGCCCAGATGATGTTCGAGCCTGTTCTGTGATGCTCCGAGCTTGGCCATCTGCATTGACACTTTGTCTATTGCGGTGTCGATTATTCCGGTTGACTGCGCTGCTCTGTCCCTGCTCATAACGTTCACCCCGTCAAGCCCAAGCGCATGTGAACTCATATCACCGATAGCAATCATGACATCTTCCCCCTCAACCGTGCCCGTCTGGAATATCGTCGTGTTGTCGGCCAAGTGCAGGAGTGCTTCTGTTCCGTTGCTTGATGCGGTGTCGTTGAGGTCAAAATTCTTTGTTGACGAGTTCCACGCCGCCGTAATTCCCATCATCGGATCAAACTCTACATCGACGTTCTTATGTATCACCCCGACTAACCTGTTGCCGGTAATCTTCACGCTGTCGGCAATGAGTGCTCCGTCGTGAGCGTCCCGGACTGTTACGCTGTATTTCGTTTCTGCTGACTCCTGAAGTGTATTGAGCGATAACGCCTTGAGTATGTCCTCGCTGCCGGTGAGGGAAATTTCGCCCTTTGCGCCCGTGAGCACCGAACGTACTACCATAGTTCCTCCGACAGCCTCAAGCCCGGAAGTTTCTCCCGCGACGAACGAAACGAATTTTGTAGCGTCATCAACATATTTTGCCTGACCGAGTCCGTTTGCGACTGCGTCATTGAGTTTTTTTGCGGCACTGTCGAGCGTGTCATCAGCATAGAGCATAATTCGCGCCTGTTTTCCGTCCCCCTGCGTAAGTGTGAGGGATTTCGGGTTTTCGAGAATGAAGTTGCCTTCTCCGTCCCAAAATTTGTCTATGTCGCGTAATTTCGTGTTTCCGTCCGCAACTTTCCCGACGTATGACACTGTGAAATCCGCCGCTGTAACATCTTCTGTCAGGTCGAGCCTGTCAGCCGTAAATCCTGATGACGTTTCGAGGGTTATAGTGCCTTCGGTGGCCTGTCCTGTTTTGTTGTTGACGAAAAAGTTTCGGAAGTTCAGCTCCTTGTTGCCCGTCTTTGATCCGTCGAGAGTATAGTTCACTGTCTGTCCTGAAAACGGTGCGCCGTCCCATTTCTCCGGGTCTGCACTGTCAGCAATGCCGCTGAGGCTGATGTTGATTGCGTTGTTTTCGGGGGGCTGTGCGCTGACGTTGACGGAGAATTTTGCGCCCTCATTCACATAGTCCACGCCGTTAAGCGAAATGCTCAATGACTCCTGCCCGAACATATCGCTCAAATTCACGCCCTCTTCACCGTCAACAAGAATAATATTGTCGTTCGTTGTCCTGCTGAAAACTCCCTCACGAGTCATAACGTCCGCCGTTGCTTTGAGTGCTACTCTGCCGTTCTCCGCGTCTATACTCTTGACCTCGAAAAGTATGCTTGCGTTCACGTCCATATTGTCGCCGACCTCAAGCCCGAACACTTCCGACACATTCACGCGCGACCCGTCAGAGCCTTCACCGATGCCGAAAGCCCCCGTAATCACTGCTGCTCCCTCGTCCGCCTCACCAGCAGTGAGAGAATAATTGCCCGCTGTAATTTCCCCGCTCACAGAAACACTACGAACTCCCGCGCTGGTGTTAATGCTTTTGTCGGTTATGGTGTCGTCGTGCTTGACCCGGAAAATGTCGGTCTTCTGTATCTGTGCTTTTCCGATGTCGGATTTCACGGATATCTTGAAGTTTCCGTCCACCGCGTATTTCTGCCCGTAATTGTCGATTGAGCGCAAGCCGCCGTTGATGATGGCCTTCATGTTGTTGTCGGTGCTGCTCCATAACACAGCGTTATCGCCGCTCAAGATTTTTTTGCGGTTGAACTGTGTTGTTTCTGCAAGCCGGGTAATTTCGTCGCGTATTTCGTTGATTTCCACCTGTATATAGCTTCTGTCCTGCTGTGTCAGAGTGTCATTTGCGGCCTGTACGGACAACTCGCGCATTCTCATCAGCATTCCCTGCGTTTGTTCCAGTGCGCCGTTTGCTGTCTGTATGAGTGATATTCCGTCTTCGGTGTTGTAGAGTGCCTTCTCCATGCCGTAAATGCGGGATCTCATCGTCTCACTTATGGCGAGTCCTGCGGTGTTGTCAACGTCTGCTATTTTCGTTCGTAGTCCTGACGATAATTTTTCGAGCGAACGACGCATAGCGAGAGAATTTTTCTGCAGCATTCTCTGACCCATCAGCGAAGTAATATCATGGTTCATTATCATCGACATATCTTAATCACCTTCCCTAGTGTAAAAATTTTCTTCCATGAAATATACTGCCTGAAATATAATTTTCCCCCGACATCACGGGGTTGCCGCACATGCGGGGGAATGAGTTTCTTATCTATAACATCATGTCGAAACGAGAAGTCCTCCTTCTGTTTTTCCTGATTCCTTCTACAAATTCGACTACTTTATCCGGGGGAACTTTACGAATTACAGTCCCGTCTTCAGAGTTTATTACGCTCATTTGAACAAGGCCAGCCTCGTCAATAACATCATACTTCAGGTGTCTTCTTTCTCCGATACGTTCAAGCAGTTTATCTTTTGCTTTTTCTGCCTGTTCGTCGGAGCTGTCATTTTCTTGTTTTCTGCGCTGTTTCTGCTGAAATTCAAGTTTTGCCCTGAAGCTGTCATCAGGAACTTCACTGCCTGTTTTCCCTATAGTTTTTGTCTTGACTACGTGCTGCCTTTCGCCAGGAGAGTTCTGAGAGTCCGGGACGGTGATATTCATCCCGCTTTCATGTTATCCCCTGCCTCCCGTCAGCAAAACCCGCCGTATATAAAAACAGGGGAGAGAGATAATCCCCCCTTCCCCCGTCAAACGCTATACACGTAAAAAGTTCTTACGGGTTTATATCAAGTACTCAAACTAACGGATCAGGCTGAGGACGTTCTGAGGCTGCTGGTTTGCCTGCGCGAGCATGGAGTTACCAGCCTGAAGCATAATGTTCAGCTTCGTAAAGTTCATCATTTCCTTCGCCATGTCTGTATCGCGGATTCTGCTCTCTGCGCTGGTCAAGTTCTCGCTTGCCGTCGTCAGGTTGCTGGCCGTGTACTCCAATCTGTTCTGGTACGCGCCGAGTTTTGCCCTCTGCGTGCTGACCTTGTCGATTGCGTTGTCGATGATCGTGATTGAGCGTGCTGCTCTGTCGTGGCTCATTACGTTTACGCCGTCAAGGCCGAGTGCGTGTGATCTCATGTCGCCGATGTTGAGACCCATATCTTCTCCCTCGTTTGCGCCGATCTGAAGCACTGTTGTGTTGTCGGCAAGGTGAAGCGTCGTCTCTTCGGTCGTTGATGAGTACACGTACTTGTTGAGGTTGTTGTTCCACGCCGCATTGATTCCGCTAAGTGCGCTGAACTCTACATCAACGTTCGGGCTGATTGCGCCGTGTACGACGTTGCCGGTTACTTTGATGCTCTGTGCGATTGTCTCGCCGGTGTGAGCGTCGCTGATGTCAACGTTGTATACGGTTTCTTTGGAGTCCTGAATTGTGTTCAGTGAGAACGCATTAAGGAGATCCTCATCACTGCTTGAAAGCGTAATTTCGCCCTGTTTGCCCGGTACGACCGAACGAAGCAGGAATGTGCCTTCAACGCTCTCTGAATTTGTCGTTGCGCCGCTTACGAATGATACAAAGTGAGTAGCATCATCGACGTATTTCGCCTGGCCAAGCCCTGTTGCAACTGCATCATTGAGCTTGTTCGCTACATCGTTCAGTGTGTCGTTGGCATAGAGTGTTACGCTTGCTGTCTTGCCGTCGCCCTGGTTGAGGGTTATCGTCTTGGGATCCTCAAGCATGAATACGCCTTCAGAGTTCCAGAACTTGTCGAGGTCGCGGAGTTTCACGTCGCCGCTTGCAACTTTGCCGATATAGGCCGCATCGAAGCTCGCGAGTACTGTATCATCTTCAAGGTTGGCAAGTGTTCCGTTCGTTACTTTGAACGTGCTGTCCGTCTTCATGGTGATGTCGCCTTCGGAAGCAACGCCGGTCTTCTCGTTCAGGTTGAAGTTCTTGAAGTGTACTTCTGTGTTGTCGACTTTGTCGCCGTTGAGCACGTACTGTACTGTGTTGCCTCTGTACGGGCCGCCGTCCCACTTGTCTTCCCATGTGCTGTCGAGGTTGCCGTTGATGTTGATGCCGATCGGGTTATCGTTGCCGCCTGCTGTATCCTGGTTCGGTGTGATCGAGTATACGAACTTGCCGCCGTCCTGGACTGCGCTGAGGTCGTTAAGCGTGATCGTTACTGACGGTGCATCATCACTGCCGCCGAAAAGCTGGTCAAGGTTTACAGCATTGCCGAGTTCCTCGCTAAGTACGATGTTCTCCTGAACTGCTGTCGTGTTCACGCCGTCCTGTGAGAGCTTGCTGGCTGTTGCTTTGAGCGTAACTTCACCGTTGACTGCATTAACGCCCGTAACCTCAAAGAGTACGCTTGCGTTCTCGAATGCGTTATCACCGACTTCAACTTCAAATACGCTTTCCGGTGTGATTGCTGTCGGAGAGTTGATTGTTGTGCTTGAAAGTGTCGGGTTGCCGCCGTCGCCGCCGCCGCTGTACACTATCTTGATGCCGGGTGCGTCGCCTCTGTTCATTGTCGTAGCAGAGAAGTTCGCGCCGGATGAGTCGAACGTTGTCGTGTCATCAGCGAGCGTGATGCCCTTTGCCCTTGCCGCCGCAATGATTTCGTCCTTTACGCCCGCAAACGTGTAGTCAATGCCATCCGCTGAGTTCGTTGCAGTGCCGCCCTCAAAGAATGCAGCCTGTACATCAGCGTTTGCACCTGCGCCGTTCGTCTGGAAGAGGTCGGAGCCGGTTGTTGACCAAATTTCTACGCCGTCTGTTGTCTGGACGCTGATCTTGGTAACGGGTGCGCTTGTGTCGTTCCACGTAATCTGCGTATCTGTCGTGTTCTCAACGCCGCCGATTCCGTATGAGCCGGTAAGCTGTGCCTGCGCTTCAGGGCCGGACGTGTAAGTGAGCGTGTAGCTTCCTGCAGGTGTGTTGTTGATCTCAACATCTTTCACGCCGTTTTCGGTGCTCACTGACTTGTTCATCGTAACGTTCGGGTGTTTGACCTTCATGATGTCGCTCTTCTGGACTTCACCCTGTCCCGGATCGGCCTTAATCTTAATCTTGTAGTTGCCTTCTACTGATTTCTTCTGGCCGAACTGGTCAACTTCACGAAGACCGCCGTTGATGATAGCTTTTGTCTCAAGGTTGTCGCTGCTCCAAAGTGCCGCCGAGTCGCCGTTGAGGAGTTTCTTCCTGTTGAACTGTGTCGTGTTGCCGATACGTGTAATTTCTTCGTTCAACTGGCCGATTTCTTCCTGAATGTAGCTTCTGTCCTGCTGGGTAAGTGTATCGTTGGCCGCCTGGACTGAAAGTTCACGCATTCTCTGAAGAATTGAGTGCGTCTCCTGGAGTGCACCTTCTGCCGTCTGAATGAGGCTGATGCCGTCCTGAGTGTTGGCTACTGCCTTGTCGAGGCCGGTAACCTGTGCGCGCATTTTCTCACTGATTGCGAGACCTGCTGCATCGTCAGCCGCTGAATTGATACGGAGACCGCTTGAGAGTTTTGCTATCGACTTCTGGAGAGCGTTGCTGGTGCCGTTTACGATGTTGTAGCTCTGCAGTGCCGGTATGTTGTGATTAATTACCATTGACATAGTACATAAACCTCCTTGTAATGTTTGTACATTCTGCCCCTGCCTTCCGTGTGCAGGGAACTGGTAAAAATTTCGTCCCCTCCCGAATTTCGAGGGTTGCCCCGCCTGTTCCGCCGACTTTCTGCTGTTGTGCTCTCACGCCCTGAACGCTCGCGCCCGTCCCGTTCGTGATTGCGTGATGTTGTTCATGTCATGCGGCTTCGGCTGTATGCGCTTTGTTGCTTCTGTTACTAAACCTTCTATCCTGTTCGCGAAAAGGTTTCAATGTTTCATGGCCTGATTTTTGTCGGCCTGTTTATTCTGTTCATTCACATTTTCGGTTTGGGTTATGAATGACTTTAGCAGGAGGGAAAAATTTTTGTGTGTGATAGAATATTTTGCGGTGGTTTCCTAAGTGAGATTGTTATCTTGGCTGGGAAGGCTACGGGGACACCTCCCTAAGTAGTCCAAGTATCTTGGGTGAAAGGAGGTGATAGCGTGAGAACAATAATAAAGCTCATACAAGTCTTAACAGATTTTGTACGAGCAATAACGGACTTAATCCGTGAGTTTAAACGCTAAAAACTTTCCGCTTTGGGTTGACTTTAAGTGGGAGTTCTCCAGACCCCGCTTCGAGTAGCCCATTTTTTGACCGTCTTAGGCCACCGGGACGGGTTAAATTATACCATGCTACAAAAAAACTCGTAAAAGCCATCACTGAACTTCTACGAGTAATAGCCGAAATCATATGGCTTTTCAAAATGCATTAATCTCTATCCGGCTGTTTTACTCTGAAGTAGGAGTTTCCATCTCCCGCTTCAAGTAGCCCATTTTTTGACCGTCCTAGACCACCGAGACTGATTAAATTATACACCATGCAATTCACAGTATTGTTATATAATTTTCCCATCCATAATAACAATTACATAAAGGAGGAAATTTCTTTATCATGATGAAGTATCTTCAGAAAATAGGAAGGTCATTAATGCTCCCGGTTGCGTGTCTCCCTGCGGCAGGAGTCCTCTACGGCATCGGCTACTGGCTCGACCCGGCAGGCTGGGGCTCAAACAGTCTCGCGGCGGCTTTCTGCATCAAGGCAGCAAGTGCAATCATCGACCAGATACCGATACTCTTTGCGCTCGGCGTGTCAATCGGAATGGCATCCGACAGGGACGGAACTCCGGCACTCTCCGGGCTTGTGTCGTGGCTCATGATTACTACCCTGCTCTCAAGCAACGCTATAGCTATGTACACCGGCGTGAACGTTTCAGAAGTCCCTGCGGCGTTCGGGAAAATCCAGAATGCCTTTATCGGTATACTCGCGGGATTAATCGGTGCAGGGTGCTACAACAAGTTCAAGGACACAAAACTCCCTGACTGGCTCGCGTTCTTTTCGGGGCGGCGTTGTGTAGCAATCGTTACGGCGATAGTGTCAGCAATAACGTCAATCATTCTCTATTACGTATGGCCGTTAGTGTACGGTGCCCTCGTGAATTTCGGCGTGTCAATCGTCGGACTTGGCCCGGTCGGTGCTGGTCTCTATGCTATGCTCAACAGGGCGTTGATACCTTTGGGACTTCACCACGCACTAAACGCTGTCTTCTGGTTCGACACTGCCGGCATAAATGACTTGGGCTTGTTCTGGTCAGGTGCTGAAGGTGCCGTGAAGGGTGTAACAGGCCAATACATGACGGGCTTCTTCCCGGTGATGATGTTCGGACTCGTCGCGGGAGCTTACGCAATGTACCGTGCCGCAAAACCTGAACGCAAAAGTGTAGCCGCAAGCCTTCTTCTTGCCGGAGCGTTCGCGTCGTTCTTCACGGGCATAACGGAGCCTATAGAGTTCGCGTTTATGTTCCTTGCGCCGGGACTGTATCTCATTCACGCAATACTCACGGGAATTTCGGCGGTAGTGTGCGCGTATCTGCCAGTGAGGTGCGGCTTCAACTTCAGCGCGGGACTAGTCGACTGGATATTGAGCTTCAAAGCTCCGATGGCAGTAAATCCCTGGCTCATAATCCCTATAGGAGCAGTGTTCGCGGTTGTGTATTATTTTGTGTTCTCGTGGGCAATAAAAACGTTCGACCTCAAAACGCCCGGACGTGAAGACGATGACATGGAAGCCGAAAAATTAATCGTCCTCGCAAACGATAACTTCACGGAAATGGCAAAAATTATTCTTGATGGTCTCGGAGGTATCAGCAACCTGAAAGAATATGATTACTGTGCTACAAGAATACGTGCAGAAGTGAATGATTATGTTGCTGTCGACGAAAAGAAAATCAAGAGCGCGGGCATTCCCGGAGTAATAAGGCCGTCAAAGAATAATGTTCAGGTAGTAATCGGGACAAAAGTACAGTTTGTGTTTGACGAGCTGAAGAAGTTGATTGATGCGGCGAAATGAGAACATACATCACAAGGAATTATGACGAAATGAGCAGGAAGGCGGCAAATATCATTTCTGCTCAAATAATCCTGAAGCCCGATTGCGTGCTCGGCCTTGCTACCGGCTCGACACCAGTCGGGATTTATTCACAGCTGGTAGAGTGGTACGAGAAGGGAGATCTCGATTTCTCCGAAGTCGTTACGGTCAACCTCGACGAGTATAAAGGCTTGGGCGCGGAGAGTGAGCAGAGCTACATATACTACATGCGAAAAAATCTATTCGACCGCGTCAACCTGAAAAGCGAGAACGTACACCTCCCCGACGGCAGAATACAGGACAGCAATGAGGCGTGCAGGTCGTACAATGAGATGTTAGCGAAAATCGGCCCGCAAGATCTACAGCTTCTCGGACTTGGCCGCAACGGTCATATAGGGTTCAATGAGCCGGGAGAAGCATTCAGCAAGAACGTTCACTGCGTCGAACTCACGAAAAGCACGGTCGAGGCAAACCAGAGATTTTTCGAGGCGGGGAAGTCAGTACCGACACACGCATACACGATGGGCATACTGTCGATACTGAAAGCGCGAAAAATTCTCGTTGTTGCGTCGGGCGAAGAGAAAGCTGATGCGGTGCACAAAGTGTTTTTCGGGGAAGTTACGCCGGAAGTGCCGGGGAGTATCCTACAGCTTCATGATGATGTTATTCTCGTGTGCGATGAGGGAGCGTACTCAAAGTGCATGAAGTGAACGAATACACGCAAAAGTTATTTTCAGCCGTAACAAATCCATATATATCTCCTCAAAAAGTGCACTATCTCATTCAGAAAGGAGGTGAAATAGACGCTTGCAAAGAAGACGGCACTACTGTTTTAATGACTGCTCTTTGTCATGTACGCAATGAGAAGGTTATAGAAGAGCTGCTGAAAGCTGGTGCAAATATCAATACCCAAAACAAACACGGAGCAAATGCAATACTGATAGCCGCAATGAATAATTCTAATCCGAAAATTATAAGTCAGCTTATTATTGCTGGTGCGGATGTCCATTCACGAGATGAATACGGAAATAGTATTTTGATGAAAGCTTCAGAATGTAATAACAACCCTTTTGTAATCATAGAACTCATAAAAGCTGGCGCGGAAGTTAATGCAGTAAATCAATATAGACAAACTGCCCTCATGATGGCTGCAAAAAATTTAAATTCAGATAACGCAAGGATACTTGTACGTGCAGGAGCTGATATAGAATCACGTGATAAATTCGGACAAACAGCAATATCATATGCATATGACACCGAAAGTGATGAGCCTCTGAATGAAACATTGCAGTTTTTCCGATGGGTGAATAATGCACTATTTGAGGTCGACTGGGAAAATATAACGCCTGAAGAAGTACGACGGTTAATATGGGAAGGTGCTAATGTCAATGCATGTTCACATAACAGAACGACTCCACTGTATGAAGCAGCAGCAAAATCACATAATCCGAATATCTTTGAAGCGTTAATCAGCGCGGGAGCTAATGATATTGATGATGCACTTGTCATGGCTGCGTCAAGCAATAATTATGAGGCTGTAAGTGTATTGTTAATGTACGGTGCAGACCCGAATGATTGCGGCCCAGTTATAGGGACAGGAATGTCTGCTCTAATGTATGCGGCAGGGAATCATTCAAGCCCGGAAATTATTAGTCTGCTTATAGAAAATGGAGCTGATGTTAATTCTTGGGGTTGTGAGGAAGATGATTACGGCGAAATGACTTCAATAATGACACCGTTAATGTTTGCTGTAACAAGTGATGTTTATAAATACAATATAAGAGTGATTGATACTCTGATAGCTCTCGGTGCAGATGTAAACGCTAAAGACAATGATGGCCGTTCGGTGTTGATGTGGGCAAGCCTGAAGCGTATTGATACGGATACTGTTGCGGCTCTTATTAGAGCAGGAGCTGACGTTAATGCTAAAGACGATTTTGGCAAAACAGCTCTAATATGGGCAGTTTCCCAAACAGAAGAAGAAACAGACTGCGATATTGATTCTATTAATCTACTCATAAGATATGGTGCAGACATTAACGCAAAAGATATGTGGAATTGTACAGCCCTGATGTATGCTGCAGACAATGAAGTAGCTGTTGAAGTTATAGATATTCTGATTTCTGCCGGGGCTGATATGTACGCTAAAGACAGATCCGGCTGTACTGCTCTTGATTATGCAAAAGGAAATAGCAACAGTGAACTTATAAAAACTCTGGAGGAATTGCAATAAAACTATGTCAGACAATATCATAATTCAGAACGGTAATGTATTTGGTAGCGACAATCACTTTCACACGGGGGACGTATACATTTCCGGCAGCAAAATCACGAACAACATACCCGACAACCCTAACACAATCAACGCCGAAAATCTCTACATTATTCCGGGACTGACGGACATACATTTTCACGGGTGCATGGGTCATGATTTCTGCGAGGGAACTCCTGAAGCCCTCAAAGCCATAGCGGACTATGAAGCCTCACAGGGCATCACAACAATTTGTCCCGCAACAATGACGCTCCCCGAACACGAACTTCTCCGCATAATGACAGCCGCAAGAGATTTTCACGGCTTGGCCGGAGTGTATCTTGAAGGGCCGTTCATTTCCCCCGCAAAAATCGGAGCACAAAACCCCGAATACATCGCACGCCCTGATGCTGACATGCTCGCAAGACTGCAGGACGCTTCCGGGGGACTGATACGCATTGCCGTAGTTGCGCCGGAAGTCGACGGAGCTTTTGAGTTCATAGAGAAGGCAAAGAACATAGCAAGAATATCAATCGCTCACACATCAGCGAATTACGACACAGCACAAAAAGCCTTCACGCTCGGAGCACAGCAGGTTACTCACCTGTACAACGCAATGAATCCCATAAACCACAGAGAGCCGGGACCGATTATCGCCGCAGTCGAAAACGAAAACGTCAGCGTCGAACTCATATGCGACGGAGTTCACATTCACCCCGCTGTTGTCAGAAATACTTTGCGAATGTTCGGTGATGACAGAGTGATATTCATCAGCGACTCTATGGAGGCTGCCGGGATGCCTGACGGTGATTACGAACTCGGCGGACAGAAAGTCATCAAGCGCGGCAACAAAGCAACACTCTCTGACATGAGGACGATTGCGGGAAGCGTTACGAACTTGATGGACTGCATGAAGTACGCCGTGAAAAATATGAATGTCCCTCTTGAGTCGGCTGTGAAGTGTGCGGCGGTAAATCCTGCCAGGGCTATAGGGATTGAGGCAGGTATTGTTGAAGGAAATGCGGCGGATCTCGTTGCGCTTGACTGTGAACTCAATACAGTGTGGGTCATGAAGGACGGAGAAATACTATAGCTCCAACCATGCCGGAAAATACAGCCGCAAGTGCGTAACGTCCCGCAGCCCGTCATCAACGCGCCCGGAACCTTCCGGCATAAATTCCCAGTTCCCGCCGTTCCTCCTGCATAACACTATGGGTTTGCGTCCGTAACTGCTCCAAATGTCCGGCAGTCTGTCCCCTTCACCCGTACCCGGCACAAAAGCATTCTTGAACATCGGCGGCTGTCCTTCAAGGTCAGGCATTCCGGGAAGGGGCGCAACAATAAGCCACTGTGTTAATCTCCACGCGTTAATCATTTCCGGCGAGGTCAGTGCGTGTTTCAGGGGCATAATCTGAAGTCCTCCGATTTTCCCGCGCCGTGAAGTCGACACATCGATAACTCCCGCATGTGAAGCGCGTATTCTCCCCCTGCCCTGATAGTATGTGCCCTCAAAACGTCCGACACCACCTACGGGACGCATTGCCCGCGCAATGACCTTCACTCCTTCATGACCGTACGCAATCACACGTCCGCCCGGCCTGTTCTCGATGTCGAGCATGAAGTATTCGGGGTTTTCGGGAAGAGGTGAACGGATTATTACGGTGTCATTCTCTGAAGGGACATCAACGAGTGCTGACTCTTGGCCGTCATGCAGTACACTCACGCTTGACCCGACGAGCGGCGCAAACCCACCGAACAATCCCGAACCTGCAGGAATATCGAGCGCAAAGAATGAGCCTCTTTCTGCGGCAGGTGCTGTCGTTACGGCAGGAAGAAGAGAGATTATCCGCCCGCGTTCGTTCTCTATGTCGATGAGTATATGCACGGCGTTCACAGCAGAAGCGCACACAGTCGACGGAGTGCACCACTTGCTTGCGGTGTATGCAGGGTAGTTGGTCTTTGCGGGGAGCATGAGCACACGGCCAAGAGTGATGACTTCTCCGGCGGGGAGAATTGCGATGACGTTTTTGCCGACATTGCAGGGGATACGCAGCTCAAGAAAATTCTCGGCGTGTGAGACCGACGCGAACACAAACAGGAACATAGCAAGTAGAAATTTTATCATAACGTAATTATTTCTCCAGCAGGGTATATGACACTCTACACCCTCATGAGAAACGCACAGCATGAACACGACAAGCAGAAATTTTTTCACGGCACAGGAGCAAGCCATACTGCCCAAACGTTACAGACAGCATGATATATTATCGACGGAAGCACAGACCCTCCACGATGCCGCAAAATTCCCATTACCAGTCCCGGAAAGAACGTAGCTACTCTCAGCCAACCCGTTAATGCCACGAGATGACTCAACGCGAATAATAATGTTGCTATGAATATCCCTGCATACACGCCGAACTTGCGCACCGTCAGAGTCTGAAGCCAGCCCCGAAAAAATGTTTCCTCAATGAATGCCGCCGCTATCCCTCCGCCGAGCTGGTCAACCGCACGCCATAACGACGGGTGTTTCAGCCCACGCCCGCCCCACTCGTACGGCCATATGAACGTTATGAACGTCAGCGGCACAAGCGTAATCACCAGCGCAACAACTACATCACGCTTTGAGTTTTTCGTGAGATACCATTTCAGGCCGTAAGACTCTTCGCTTTCACGACGACGCCTGCACCACTCGTACGGAAAGTACAGCATGAACGCCGCCGCTATAAGCCCGATAATTGTACCCATATCACAGAACTTTTATTGCGTCCTGCAGGAACTGGAACGTGTTGTTTATGTATGTCGCAATGTTGAAGCGGTTTACGTACAGCACAGCCGATAATTTCCACAGAGCTATTATCACGGGAACAGCAACGATTACTGCGCCGATCCTGTAGATTATTTTTCCGGGAATGCGGCCGTATTTTTCGGAAAGTTCACCGACAAGCCAGCCCAAGACCATAAATGCAAAGCCCAAAATCCATATCGACAAGGCAAGAACTACTTGAGTGTTTACAACGCGCAAAATAAATCAGCTCCGATAAATTGAAATGCAATTATTATACGGTAAAATTTCGCACTGTGATAAACTTTGAGAAATTTTCATTTATTCAGGAGGTCATTTTTTTATGATGAGAAAAATTTTTGCGTCATTGATACTGGTTGCGTTGTTTTCGGGTGCGGCGTTTTGTGCTGACGTTGACGAGGGAACCGACAAAGTTCTCGCCCGCGTGGGAAGCTCAGACATAACAGAGAGTGAAGTTCTCGCGTTCATTCAGCCTTTCGGACAGCAGGCTATGATGATGTACATGACGGAACAGGGACGAAAATTAATCGTTGATGACGTTATCTCCATGAGGCTCTATGCTCTTGAGGGTAAAGCGCAGAAACTTGATGAGACACCCGCATTTCAGAAAGCACTTGCGAACACAAGAAGGGCTATGCTTGCACAGGCGGCAATGCGTGAGATTATCGACGCAATAACAGTCAGTGATGACGAAGCAAAAAAATTCTACGACGACAACACAAAATTATTCACACAGCCGGAGAGAGTTCATGCGCGTCATATACTCGTGAGCGGTGATGAGGCACTCGCAAAAGTCCAGGCAGAATTAGCGTCGGGAGTGTCATTTGATGCCGTTGCGAAAAAGTACTCGACAGATCCCGGAAGCGCAATCAACGGAGGGGACTTGGGAGAATTTCCGCGCGGAGTAATGGTGCCGGAGTTCGAGAAGGCAGCGTTCGGACTCGAAAAGCCCGGTGATGTTTCGGAGCCGGTGAAGTCGCAGTTCGGGATACACATCATCAAGCTGGAGGAGAAAATCCCGGAATCCCCCGCACCGTTTGAGCAGGTGAAGCCGCAGATTTTGCAGGAACTCAAAGGACAGAAGACGCAGGAAGTTCTGCAGGAGCACGCAAAGGAACTTGAAGGCAAATATCAGGTAGAAAGATTTTAGGGTGATTAGCGGCTGGTGGGTAGTTCTGCACTGTTCACTAGCCGCTGTTGTTCTCATATTCTTGTTT
The DNA here is from genome assembly GCA_905233335.1 of uncultured Synergistales bacterium. Taxonomy (GTDB): domain Bacteria; phylum Synergistota; class Synergistia; order Synergistales; family Aminobacteriaceae; genus JAFUXM01. Next base: position 11,006 of record CAJOED010000001.1, on the reverse strand, counting down.
TCGCTTCCTGTATCTGTTTCTCCACCTGCAAAAATCCCGTCCCGCCGTATGTATCTCTTCTCATCACACTTTCACGAGGCGTTAAGATTTTCAGCAATTCCGGGTCTGCTTCAGGTATATGTTCCTGCCACTGTGATAAACTCATCTCACCGAACGCAATATTATTCTCAATGCACCAGCCCACGAGCCGCCCGACCTGCTGATGAGCTTCACGGAACGGAACGCCCTTCATCACGAGCCATTCAGCAACGTCCGTAGCAAGTGAATAGCCACGCGAAAATCCCCGGAGTGCTGCTGCCTCGTCGACATCAACACGCTCAAGAAGCGACGCAATAATCTTCATGACGCTCCCGACAGTGTCAAGTGAAGCCCAAAGCCCGCGCTTGTCCTCCTGCAAGTCCCGGTTGTACGTCATCGGCAAGCCCTTAAGGTTCATTAGCAGATCTATCATGTGTCCGATTATTTGTCCTGTTTTTCCGCGCGATAATTCTAGGACATCAGGATTTTTCTTTTGCGGCATCATGCTTGACCCCGTGCAGAACTCATCAGGCAGAACGATAAACGCAAACTCCTGCGTGTTCCACGTAATGAGGTCGGTGCACAGGCGCGAAACGTGAATCATGAACACTGACGCGAAATAGTGATAGTCGGTCATGTAGTCCCGGTTTGCTACGGTGTCGAGGCTGTTGCGTGTCGGGCGCGAAAAGTCCAGAAGCTCTGAAGTATATTCGCGGTCAATGGGAAGAGTGGATCCGGCCAGTGCTCCTGCTCCCAAAGGGCACTCGTCGAGTGAAGCAAGCACAAAGTTCAGACGGGACATATCGCGTCGGAATGCCTCGAACCATGACAGCCAGTAGTGTCCCATTGAGATGGGCTGTGCCTGCTGCATGTGAGTATAGCCCGGTATGATGATGTCTTTGTGCCGTTCTGCGTTCGTGATGATGACCGTAAGAAGTTCCCGTAACTCCTGCTTAAGTTCATGAAGGCGTGTGCGAAGGTATATTCTCGTCGTCGTTGCTACCTGGTCATTTCGTGAACGCGCCGTGTGAAGTTTCGCTCCGAGCGGCTCAATCTCCGTAAGTCTTGCCTCTATGTTCATGTGAACGTCCTCAAGTGATTCTGACGGTGTGAAGTCTCCGGCATCAATCTCCTGTTTCACGCGCAATAATCCCGCCTCAATCTTTGCGGCCTCATCGGGGGGTAATATTCCTGTTTTGCCGAGCATACGAACATGCGCAATACTCCCCTGTATATCAGCGTCATACATCAGCCAGTCAATATCAAGCGACTGTGTGAAGTCCTGAACTATTCCGGCTGTGTCGTGTTTAAATCTTCCGTGCCACATGTAAATCTTTCTCCTTGCTAAAAATATTGTAGACTTTCTCTCGTGCGTCCCATCCCAAAACATCACATGTATAACTCACAATGTCATCAAGTGCCCCCGGCTGTCCCATTCTCTCGCGTCCTGCCCTGCTCATGAACTCGTACAGCTCCTTATCGCCCAGCACACGCAAAGCACACTCCGCAAGAGAAGCCCCGTTCGCTTCCGTGAGAATTTCTGAATCACCGAGTAATTTTTTCTGTACTCTCTTCCCTTTCTCGTCAATCGATATTACCGGGATGCCCAAGCCCGCGCACAACTGGTTAGCAGTCCCGCCCAAGCCGAGCAGAATTTTCACGCCGTCCACAGCCCGCGCAACAGGTTCATACGTGAGGGATATGGTGATGTTGTTTTTCGTGAGGGTATCAGAATTTTTCTGCCACCCGTAACTTTCACACGCCGCAAAAAAATCATCAAACGGAAGGGTCGGAGCTAATACCATTCTGAAAACACCTTCACCGCCAGCACTCATGATTTCGACGGCATCAAGCAGGAGTTTTACGTCATTGCAGGCACGCTGACGGCTTCCCGGCAGTAACAGAACAACATCACCGCGTACATAGTCAGCTCCATTTTCGCACAAGAGATCCATTATCGGACTCCCCGAAAATACAGCGTTCCCGCCGAGCTGTTCCGCGCTCTTCTTGTCCCGTGTCCACGTCCGCAAAGTGAACTTGTTGATGATTACCCGCTCACTACGCCAGTGCCCGGAAAGATATACGGTCTTTGCGGTTGCGGCGAATAACGGACGCTTCCCCGAACCCCATAGAGTGTTCAGCAGCAAGTACACGTCCCCGACGCATATGGGAGTGCGGATTTTCCCGGAGATTTTCCGCCAGTCCTGCAATTGTGAGCGAATGTGTTTCAGGAGGCCGGCTCTCATGTCGCCCCATAAGTCCCGGAAACTGTATTTCAGAACACCGCCTGAAGGAGTTACCGACGGAGCAGACTTCACCGCAAAGCCCTCACGAGAATATGCTTCACCCCGTCCCACCAACGGAAACGCGGCAACATCTGACAGAGGGAATTTCGCACGTAACTTTTTCGCGAGCACTACACCGATTGCGTCCTCCCCGTAACCGTTAGAAGCTACTACTATATGAGGCTGTAATAATTCCGTGAGAAGGGCAAAAAATTTTTCGGTTTCATTCACGACGGCTTTCACTTTCGGGATTGCAAGCGGTATATCAAAGCTCCATTCATAATTTTCCGGGAAATTGTAGAGGTCTTTTTCGGTGCACATTATGAAGTCGGCGTTGTTCTTTTTCGCGAGGCTGTATACTTTCTCCAAGTCCCTTTGTGAGTATGCGTGATGATCGCTGAATTTCTTATGGCACGTCATGAAGAGTCCCGCACTCCTTATCGAACGCGAAAAACTTTCCGGGCTTCCTATCGCAGAGAACGCAAAGACCCTCCCTCCTGCCTTCGGTGCCTCACTCACTCCGCGCAATATCCACCCGTCAGCGTCAATCCGTGAGGTGAATATTCTCGACTCGTCAGCGTAATTCTTGACGTGCTCGCGTAACGCATTCAGTTCTTCCGGCGCAACCTGATCCGATTTCGTCAGCACGATAACATCAGCACGGTGAAGCGACTCTGTCTTTTCGCGCATAATTCCTGCGGGCATGAGCTTATTGTTACCGAAAGGGCATATAGCGTCAATCAGCACAATATCAACGTCCCGGCCAAGCTGTTTGTGCTGGAATGCGTCGTCAGCAATAACGAGTTCTGCTCCGGCCTCACGCAATGCCCTCACACCCGCTATTCTGTGTTTCGCGACGGCTACGGGGACTTCAGGAAGTTCGCGCGACAACAATAACGGCTCATCTCCGGTGAGTTCACGTCTTCCTTCTCCATTCCTGATGAGTATTACGTCGTGGGATTTCCCAGTGTAACCCCGCGTAACTATTCCGGCCTTAATGTTACGGGACAGAGCAAATTTCGCGAGCATTTCGACAAAGGGTGTCTTGTTCGTGCCGCCGTATGTGAGGTTTCCGACGCTGATTAACGGCAGGGGAGGCTCTTCCACCTTCATGATGCCGTGCCTCCTCAAAAAATCCATCGACGAAATTATTACGCTGCTCATCAACGCAAAGGGCGCAAACATTACGTTGAAGATAGTGCTGTTCTTTTCGCCGCGTGCGTATTGCATGTAGCACTTCATGAGGTTATTCATGACTACCATGCTCCGAACTGCATTTTGTACAGGTCAGCATAAAATCCTCCCGCCCGCAGTAACTCCTCGTGAGTTCCTTCCTCGATGAATTTTCCGCCCTCAAGCACCAGTATTCTGTCGGCTCTGCGTACTGTCGTTAACCGATGGGCAATCATGATTGACGTTCTACCGTTAGCGGCTCGGCTTATGGCTTTCTGCACCTGACGTTCTACGGCAATATCAAGCGAACTTGTAGCCTCATCAAGTATCAGTATTCGAGGATCTCGTATTACCGCGCGGGCTATGGCTATTCGTTGACGCTGTCCACCCGAAAGAGTTACTCCGCGTTCGCCTACTTCTGTGTCGTATTTTTCCGGGAGGCTCTCAATGAACTCTCTGATGTCAGCAATTTCTGCCGCCTCTATGATTCTGTTCATGTCGGGATTTTCGAGGCCGTAAGCAATGTTGAACGCTATAGATCCCTTCATGAGCACGCACTCCTGAGGGACAATGCCTATCTGCCGCCGTAATTCCTTCAGTGAGAGTTCGCGCACATCATGACCGTCTATTAATACTCGTCCCTGCGTCGGGTCGTAAAATCTCGGTATGAGGTCGACGATCGTAGATTTCCCGGAACCTGTAGAGCCGACAATCGCAATTTTTTCACCGGGCTTTATGTCGAGATTAATATCGTGCAGTATCTCCTGTTCCTTGTCGTAACTGAAAAATACATTCTCGAACTTAATTTTACCCGAAATTCTGCCGGGATTAATGCCCTCGTTATCGTGAGTGTGCTCTATGGGAACTTGCAGCATGTCAAAAACTCTTTCTGCTGATGCCATGCCCGTCTGAATTGCGCTCATCTGATTCATGATGCTCCTGATGGGCTGTACCATGAACGCAATATACCCGATGAATGATATTAACTCGCCGGGGGTCAGGCTGCCTTCAAGGACTTCAAGTCCTCCGTACCAGAACACAATAGCCAGAGCAAAAATCAGGAACTCCTCAATCACTCCCGCTAATATCCCCTGAATTGATACTGCCTGCAATAATGCGGTGAAGTTCTCCTCGTTGGCTTTGGTGAAACGGTGAAGTTCCTCGTCCTCTGTCGCAAACGAACGCACTACACGTATAGCCGAGAATGCTTCCTGAGCTGTTGCTGTGATGTCCGCTAAGTGTTCCTGCACGTTGTGTCCTGCCCTGCGTAATTTCTTTGAGGCAAACGACATCAGAAAACCAACGATGGGAAGCACCGCAATAATCAGGCATGTCAGCCGCCAGTTGATATACAGAATGAAGAGAAACATTCCGATGAACGTTACGAGGTTGAACATGAGATCTATGAATGTGCTTGTTACGAGACTCTGAAGCGTACCGACATCACCGGTTATTCTGCTCATGAGTTCGCCGACACGTGAAGCGTAAATCTTCTTGAGGCTCATTCTCTGCATGTGATCATAGAGGGCAATTCTCACGTCCATAACTACGCTCTGACCCGCGGCAGTCATCAAGTAACGCTGGAAATATGTAGTAATCGCTTTCAGTCCGAAAATCAGAACGACAGCACCGCATATCAGGTTGAGTGTAAATCTGTCGCGTGAAATGAGTACGTCGTCAACTATGCTTTTGAAGAGGTACGGAGGGAGGACATTCAAGCCTGAAGAAGCCAGCATGAATAACATAGCAAGAATAATTTTTCCGGCATATTTTTTTGTGTAAGTCATCAGGAATTTCAACGGGCTGTTATTGTTCATAATATCACCTCGACAATACTATATCGCATAATCTTTCTGCTGCTCCCGGCTCCCCCGACAGTTTCAGGAGTTCCGCGCGCGTTTTCGAGAGTCTTTCGGGGTTGTTGAGTTCCTCCCATATCTCTTCTGCTGCATCTTCAGGGGTAACATCACCGTACATTTCGTTCATGAGTTTGTGTCCCGCTATCCTGTTCGGGAGAGAGATAAACCCGTTCCACCGACGAATGAGCCTCATAGCTCCCGCCCTCCTCAACCGCATTCCTATCAACGGAAGCCCGGCCAGGAAACCTATAACGCCTGCAATGGGAACGAAACGCAAAAATTTTTCGGGTGCAACGACGAGCGCAGGAAGTCCGCAGTGCATAAGCTCAAATGTATTTGTGCCCGGCTGTGTCAGCGCAAAATCAGCTTCCTTCATCGCTATGCCAGCTCCCGAACGCACCGGGTTAAGTCCTGCCTTCTTCCACTGCTCAAGCTCACTCTCCGGCATGAACTGTGAGAACAATGCGCGGACTCGTACACCGGGGATTTTCGCCTTCAAGCACTCGTGAACATCAACGAGCCAGTCTCGTGCGGGTTTGCGTATTGCCGGCCGGCTTCCGGGAAGAAGGAGTATACGCGGTGAGTCTTCGAGTTTCGGCCAGTCCCAAGCATGATATGCCGCAGGAGTAATGTCCATTTCGAGAGCGTCCTTCACGAGGTCGCCTATAGCTGTTGCGGCGGGTATGTTGTTCGTCTGCTGTTCGTACGCTGTGAGGAGCTTCACGCCCTTGATGTCTTTTCGCACCCAGTAATTGTATATGGTAAGAGGTGTCTTTGTCTTCTCTGCCATTCTCAAACCGAACATAATATCCCCGCCAAGCTGTATGATTCTGTCAGTCTTCTCGTTGGTTATGTCCTGCCATATTCGCGACGCACTTGCGGGGCCTTCGAGTTTGTCGACAGCAAGAAGTGATGCCGCTTCCCGTTCATGACCCGACGCGAACTGACACGGAAGAAGCCACAGAGATACGGAATGACCTCGCTTCCGTAATTCGTAAGCAACAGGACGAACCCAGCCCCATAATTCTCCGGGTCCGTTTGTTAGAATAGTAATGCGCAAAATTTTTCACACCCTCATAGAAAGAATTAATCATTAACGAAACTATTTTATAGGAGATAAAAGCATTTTGTACAGAAAATTATTAGCGAGCGTCCGTGAATATAAGCGTCCCTCACTTGAAGCACCGTTTTATGTTTCGCTTGAAGTCGTCATGGAATGCGTGATACCGTTCATAGTTGCTCGTCTCGTGAATGAGATACGTGCGGGCTGTGAACTCTCCGAACTCTTGAGGCTCGGTGCAATGCTCGTAGTTATGGCGTTCATGTCGTTAATGTTCGGGATTATCGCGGGCAATGCGTGCTCTACAGCGTCGTGCGGTTTTGCGAAAAATTTACGGAGCGACATCTTCCGTGCGGTGCAGAAATTTTCTTTTGAGAACATCGACAAGTTCTCGACTGCCTCACTCGTTACCCGTCTCACTACGGACGTTACTGATGTACAGCAGGCATACATGATGATAGTTCGCACGGCAATACGCGGTCCCTTAATGCTGGTGTTCTCGTTCGTAATGGCATTAATCATGGGCGGGAAAATAGCGTTCGTGTTTCTGTTCACTGCTCCGTTCTTGGGGCTTGGCCTGTTCATGATAGCGAGGTGGGCAATGCCGACGTTCAGAAGGTTATTCGTGAAGTATGACGCACTCAATGAGGGAATACAGGAGAACATTCACGGCATAAGAGTCGTGAAGGCGTTTGTGCGTGAGGAGTTCGAGAAGGAGAAATTTTCGCGTGATGCTGAAAGTTTATGCGATGACTTCACGAGGGCGGAGAAAATTCTTGCGCTCAACAATCCGATTATGCAGTTCTGCTTGTACGTAGTGATGATTTTTGTGCTGTATTACGGGACGTACAGGGTAGTAACTTCACGTGGGCTTGCGCTGAACATCGGACAGATAAGCTCACTGATAACTTACGGCGTGCAGATACTCGGAAGCCTGATGAGGCTCTCGATGGTGTTCGTGATGATTACTCTTGCGCGTGAAAGTGCGGTGCGAATTGTCGAGGTGCTTGAGGAAGTGCCAGCGATTACCAGCCCGGAGAAGGGACTGCAGGAAGTCAGAGACGGCGAGATAGTGTTTGAGGGAGTGAGTTTCAGCTACACTACCGGCACACAACACGCAACACGTTCACTTTCTGACACGGACAACAAGCCCGGAACAATAAGCACATCATCACGTGAACAGCACGCACCCGGTGAACACTACGAGAGCGGCAAAGACAGCACCACTCCCGACACCACGGACAACAAGCCCGGAACAATAAGCACGCTATCACGCGAACAGCACGCACCCGGTGAACACGAAGAGAGCGGCCAAGACACCACCACTCCCGGCAGACACTACGCACTACACGACATCAACATCACGATACACAGCGGCGAAACAGTCGGCATAATCGGCGGCACCGGCTCATCAAAATCAACGCTCATTCACTTAATCCCCCGGCTTTACGACACAACAGAAGGAAGCGTGAAGGTCGGCGGTCATGACGTGAGAGAATACGACATCGAAAATTTACGTAAAAATATCGCGGTCGTCCTCCAAAAAAATGAGATATTTTCGGGCACAATACGTGATAATTTGTTATGGGGTAATAAATATGCTTCGGAGGCAGAAATATCAGAGGCGTGCAGAATTGCTTGTGCAGACGAATTTGTAGAAAGAATGCCGGAAGGTTACGACACGTTCATAGAGCAGAACGGCACGAACTTATCAGGCGGACAGAAACAAAGACTTTGTATAGCGAGGGCATTGCTGAAGTCTCCGAAGGTTTTAATTCTTGATGACGCATTGAGCGCAGTAGACACTCACACGGACGCACTTATACGCGAGAGGCTCAAACAGTACATGCCCGGCGTTACGAAAATCATAATTGCACAGAGAATACTATCGATACAGGACGCGGACAAAATAATAGTAATGGAAGGAGGAGAGATAAAAGCTGTCGGAACTCACGAGGAATTACTAAAGACGAACACGATATATCACGAAATATATTTATCACAACACAGGGAGGAGAAGTGATTATTCATGCGTAAAAGGATTTTTGCAGGGTTATTGCTGTCGTTGGTGTTCTGTTCGGCGGCGTGTGCTTCTGAATGGACGAGCTATTTTCGCGTCGGGTGGAGTGCTGTAACTGGTTATGTGTCCGACAAGTGGCACAGTATCACCGGCGGAAAGAGTGAGCCTGTTTCGAGTGATGAGACACTACCAAAAGAGATTGCTTCACAGTGGGACGGCCTCACCGACTCACTGAATGACGCTCTGACTCTACGGGACAAACAAGAGACGCTTCCGAGTTCGTCATGGCTTCCGTTCACAGAGGACAAACAGAGCAACTCACGCAAGATTAACAAGCTGCTGGACAATGCGCTGGCTATTCTCGTGAAGGGGGATGCGGGAAAAATTCGTTCTGACGCTTCACGTCTCCGGGACGAAATCGCGAAACAACGCCTTGAACTTGACGACCTCCGCAACAAACGAATAACAGCACCCGAAACATCAAAATTATTCTGGCGGCTGACAAAGGCAAAGGCTGACGAGAAAATCGCGGCATTGCAGGAAGAGATACAGGTCAGCGAGGAGAAATTGCGCGCGGTAAATTCACAGCTCACGGACGCACTGAAGGAAATCGGGCTTGAGCTTGACGAACAGCAGACAGAAATACTCTTGAACTCCGTAACAGGTGATGACCTTCTACAGAATACCGTAGTGTTCGCTAACGTTAAGGCGGTTGTCGGAAAACTTGAGGAACTCTCACAGAACGACACCAACAGCCTCGAAATTACCCGGCGTTATACCGGCATGTACCTGGTGCTGAATGACCTTCTTATACACACGCAGGAAGAACTCATCAGGAAGATAGATAGGGAGTACAAGCCGCAGTTGAACGTCATCATGAACGAGGCAGAAAGTTTACGGCGGGACGCTATCACGAAAAGCCGACAGAGAGCATACACCGACGCACAGAGAGCAGCATTCGCCACGAACGCGGAAGCTAACGAGATGACGATACGGGTCGCGAAACTCTACGTTGACCTGCTGAACTCACAGCGTGCCGGGACAGTGAGCAGTGTGAAGAGTCTGACCCTCAACCGGGACTTGGCCGAGAACACATACAGGACGGTACGTAGTTCGGGAGAATTGCGCGGGCTGATACATTCGGGGCTGAAAGTGTTTGATGCTGTCGGTGCGTTGTCCATGCCGGAGCTGAAAGTCTTTGAGAGCGGTATAATGCGTGCAGAGTTTGAAGAAATCAACAGGAGACTGAAGAAATGAAGAAGTTATTTGCGTTATTGATTACGTTGTTGTTTGCGTTTTCGGCATATGCTGAAGGCGTGAAGGTCATTCCGTACCCTGAAGGCACAGACACACAGACAGAAGGCGCATCGTCTGCACCTGCGAACATCAACCACAAGTCATCGGGATATTTCGACACGGCGACGGATTACTACGAGGCCAAGAACACCAGCACACGCATAATTCTCACGCACTACCCGACGTACCAGCAGACACGCGAGAACACTTGCGGCCCTGCGGCAGGATTGACTGTTCTGTACTATTACGGCGTTCACGACTACACAGAAGAGAGCCTGGCCCGCGAAATGAAGACGAAACCTTATCCCATAGGCACAAACCCAAAAGATATGCTTGCGTTCTTTGAGCGTCTTGGGTGGGAGACAGAGAGCAGTCTTACTCACTCACGCTTTGAGGAATATGATAATTTCCGGGACTTTGTGAGAAAGAATTTGTCTGCAGGAGTTCCCATAATGGTAGAAAATGTCGAGTGGGGCGGACACTGGCGCGTTATCATCGGCTATGATGACTTAGGCACGGACTCAACGCTTGACGATGTGCTCATCATGGTAGATCCTTACGACACATGCGATCACATGCAGGACGGCTACACTGTGAACAACGGCGAAAAGTTTTTCTCCATGTGGTTTGACCACTCAATGCTCCCTGAAGACCAGCGTGAACAGCCATTCATTATAGCGAGGCCGAAAAAATGAAGAAGTTATTTGCGTTGATTATGCTGCTGTCATGTGCAGTCTGTGAGGCTCATGAACTCGACAATATGACGTTGCGTGAAAAGGTCGGGCAGTTGTTCGTGATACGTCCTGACCAGCTCGACACACGATTAACTGACGACGAAATTCACAAGTCCTCCGCTCCCGGCGTGAAGTCCCTCAACAAGACTATGACTGCTACCCTCAAAGAATATCCTGCAGGTGGCTTTGCGATTTTCGGCAAGAACATAGCGGACCCGAAACAGTTACGGAAATTTGTGAATGACCTCAAGAAATCATGTGCGATACTTCCGATTATGGCAATTGATGAGGAAGGCGGCAGAATTTCACGCATTGCGAATCACAAGAATTTTCGCGTCCGAAAGTTTGCGAGCGTCCAAGCAATGACTAATGCACACGAGGCCGGCTCAATCATCGGAGCATATTTACGGGACTACGGCTTCAACATGGACTTCGCACCCGTTGCCGACATCAACACCAACCCGGACAACATCGTAATAGGCGACAGGGCGTTCGGTTCTGACCCTGCAGAAGTTTCGCGTAAAGTTGGCGAGTTCCTCGACGGCCTACATCAGCACGGCA